>CAVSGB010000139.1:0-22755 GCA_963726845.1 uncultured Bacteroidota bacterium
TAAGATATAATTTCTACCTTATCGCCATTGTTCAATATATAACGAATAGGCACACTTTTCCCGTTGACACGTGCACCAACACAAGTATCTCCAACATCACTGTGGATATCATAAGCAAAGTCGAGTACAGCAGCACCTTTAGGCAAGCGCCGCAAATCGCCTTTTGGTGTAAAAACAAAAATTTCATGAGAGTAAAGGCTAAGTTTAACATTATCAATAATGTTCACATTATCCGTTTCAGGTGTCTCGAGTACTTCCCTTATTTTATTCAGCCAGTTATCCAAGCCATTATCGCTTTTCTGGCCTTTATATTTCCAATGCGCTGCCAGGCCTTTCTCAGCAATATCATCCATTCTTCTGGTACGTATTTGGACTTCCACCCATTTTCCTCCTGGAACAATTACCGTAGAATGTAATGATTCGTAGCCATTTGATTTTGGAATAGAAATCCAATCGCGCATACGTTCCGGGTTTGGCTGATATAAACTTGTTACCATCGAAAACACACGCCAGCAATCAGTTTTTTCATATTTGGCTTCACTGTTTAAAATAATCCTGATGGCAAATAAGTCATATACTTCTTCAAATTCGACATTTTGTTTTCGCATCTTGTTCCAAATAGAAAATACCGATTTTGTACGGCTCTTTATTTCGTAATCAAATTCCTGTAAATCTAATTCCGTTTTAATAGGAGCAATAAAATCTTTTACAAACTTATTCCGCTTTGCAGCAGTGTCCTGTATTTTACGAACAATGAAATTATACATGTTGCTGTTGGTATACTTCATCGATAAGTCTTCCAATTCTGTTTTAAGTGTGTAAAGTCCCATTCTGTGTCCAAGTGGGGCATACAAATCGAAAGTTTCCTGCGCGATATGCTGCTGAACCTCGTTTTCTTCCGTATCAAGGTTGCGCATTACATAAAGCCTGTCTGCAAGTTTTATAAGTATTACGCGTACGTCACTGGTAAGTGTTAGCAATAATTTCCTAAAATTCTCAGCCTGAGAACTTGTATTTTTTGTTTCGATTGCAGCAATCTTAGCTAACTCAACTGTCATCAAAGCAATCTTCTCACCAAGTTTATTAGCTAAAACTGATGAATTTAAACTATTGTTCTCGACAAATTTATAGAGTAAAGAACAAGCAATTGCCGAGGTGCCTAATCCAATCTCGGAAACTACAATTTGTGCGACCTGCAAAGCCTGCATAATCAATGGTTCGTCAAGATTTTGATAATATTTTTTACAAGCCTCATTTGCAAGTGTAAAAGCCATTCGTATTTGTTTTACATCAATAGTGTGGGCAGATAACCGGATAAGTTTTAACAGCTTTCTGTATTCCCCGGTAATATATTTTGGTAAAAATATTTTGTCTTCCTTCATTTTTTAAGGCTTGCAATTACAAAGATAAATAAAAAAACCCCGGAATGGCCGGGGTTTTTGGTAATTTGCATCAAATCAGATTATCTGAAGCTAAAACCTAAACCGCCTGTATAGTATATTCCTCCTGAGGCAGAAGTCATATCAGCATGAATTGCTAAAAATGCAAGCCGTAATGGTAATCCTATTGTAGCACGCATACCATTGCCATTAAAATTAACATTAATGGGATCAACTTTATTAACAATTTTCGATTTTACAACTCCTCCATTATTAATAACATCCTGAGCTGTTGGAACACCAGGTGTGGGGAATGTTCCAGTAATTTTTAAAGTAGAACTAGCTGAAGTAAAACCAATCCCAGCATATAGATTAATAACTGGAATGTCTGTTGAAACCAATAAATTACCAACAAAGGCATGAGCATTAAACTTCACTGCCTGGCCATTATATTGTGTGAGATCATATCCATTCGGAACATAGTACATGCTTTGATCTGGTGTTAAATAACTTCCAGAAGCTGTTGACAAATTAGAGCTTGTATAAGCTGCCTGTAAACTCATATCCCAGAAAGGTACATGAGAAATAAAAGGAATCCATTGTTTTATATCATGTTTAAGGCCAATACCCCATAACCCAAGCTGGCCAAATTTTGAGATGTTAATTGTTGGACAATACCTTGCATCTAATTCAAATCTAAAAGGTAAACCTATCCCGACCTGCACTATAGGAAGGGCTACCATACTTACTCCTATTCCATTTGGCAAAGAAAATGGAGGCTGAGTAATTCCACCAACTGGTTTAAATGAAACCGATTGGGCTCCGGTCTTGCTTCCGGCAATTGTTGGAGTAAGAGCACTAGTGTTAGTATTGGCTGGTTGCAAAGAAGTTAACCCTAATTTTGAAATATCAAATGACTGGTCGGCAGTTGGAACCATTGTTACCGTTCCCATAAATGTAATGTCAAAACCTGGTATAGGAAGAAATCCATGTGGTTTTGCAGTATTAAACCAACCGTTTCCAAGGCCGACAGCAAAATCTTTACCCCAAGGGTTTAAATAAGCCTTTGTCAATAAATTTGCATCGGCCAAACCTCCATTTAACATTTGTGTAACATCCGACAATTGAGCTTTTATATTAAGAGTAAAGAATGTTACAGAAAAAAGAATTAATAATTTAAAATTTTTCCTTTTCATAATAATTGATTTTTAGGGTTAATAAATATTTTTTATTTTCTGTTTTATAGTTAAGCAGCGTAAAAATATAAAATATAATTTAATAGTGAATACCTATTTGTCGTGAAATTTTGAATTTATGGTTTCATATAAAAATGCCATGTTAACAAAATTTAACAAAAAAGGTTCAATAAGAAAAAATGGTCCGATTTTGAAAATCATTAGCTATTTCCTTTTATCAGTGTAGTCTTTTAAAACCGATTCCATAAATGGGAAATAAAATTTCTGGAAAAATAACCTTCGATCGTCCGAAGTAAACCTGGCAAGAAATTTACGGCTGTTGGCCAACCTCGAATAAAAAGTCGTGACAGGAATATTTGTAAAATCACCGGCAAAATAATATAAATTCAGCCCGTTGTTATGACAACTGATAATTGCCGGATAGCTGCCATTAAGATTATAAGCGTGCATCAGCGAATCGCCCTTAGCAGTCAGGTTTAAAACAAAATTTGCCACAATTTCATTGCTATCAGCAGCGCTGACAAACTCGAAAGTATTTGGATAAACAATTACATCCGGAACACTGTATTTATTAGAATAGGCACTTTTTGTTGAAATAAATGGTTTTTCTGAAAGCAGATGAATATCCTTTTGAAGTACAATTACATTTGCCCCATCAGAAAGGATTATTCCTTTGCCTTTAAAAGGCCAATTATTGTTGTTCTGCAATTTATACAAATTAATTACAGCTTTTGGTATTTCTTCATTTGATGAATCGAGACTTGAGTACTGTTTTCCTGTCCAGCCGGTAGAATGGATCCCCATAAGTTCTTCGGTTTTGAATTTTATTAAATCAGAAGTTGGTTGTCCGAGCGTATTATATTGAAGAATAACCAAACGTCTTTTCTCTTTCATTGCCTTAAGCAGAAAATAATCATTTTGGTTAAGGCCACCGTCAATTACAGAATTTTCTCCTCCTGTGCGAAATCCACGAAACCATTCATTGAAATACACACCATACGTATCGGCATAATATAAGGCATCATAAGCATTCGAGAAACTATCAATTTGTTCAAGCATTATACGCTTAATATCATATTGCCGGTCGCTTAATGGCCTTACCGGGACAAAACCATAATAATCATCGCTTACATTATAGTTATCCCCATTCGATTTAGTTACCCTTGCATTGTTAAGTGCCCAAATTAAAGACCTGTGTTTACTATAACTAAAATCTTTTACTGTTTTATCAAGAATATATATGTTTAATTTTATTTTTGGATAGCTGAGCCAAATAAAATAAGACGTCAGAATGACAGCAACTAAAGCAATTGCTATGGCAAGAACTAAAATTTTTATTGTTTTCATATTTACTATTATTTTGTTATTGATTATTCCCAATGTGGACAAACCACAACCATGCAGGATGCCTTGAAAATAAAATTCAACTGTTTAAACATTCGTTCTTTTATTTTTTTTCTTCTTACTTTTTTTATTCCCTTCGGTCATTAGAAAAGTTCGCCAAAAAAAGTAAGCAAAAAAAGCTTGACGGCGTGAACTCACTCCGTCTCGAAGTTATTCGCTGCGCTCATGAAACCGCCTTAGGCTATGTTCCTCAACTTCGCTCAGACAATACGCCGCCGAAAAGAAATTTTTGTTACACTTTTCGCGGCAAATTGGATAAACTTTATCAGGTAATCATTAAATATTTTGCCAAAAAGAGTCAAAATATTTTTGATAAGGTACTAAAAACTATATCTTGGAATATGGTTGTTTCATCTTTATTTAAAGGCAAAATGAATAACAATACTACAATTCAGTATAAATGTATAAAAAAAATCAAATATCTGCAATATATCCACATTCGACAGGCTCTTTAAATTATGTGTACAAGTATCATTCCTGATTTTATAAAAAGATTTACAGGCATTAATCGGCGACTTTCGGCTATTTACCGAATAATAATTTATAGTTATTCTCATTGTTCTTACTTTTGAATATATAAAGCAATGTCGTTTACTTATGCCGATTATTTTGCAAGTACGTTTCGACTACGCTCAACGTACACCTTATGCTAAAGATGAACCCTGAGCGGAGCCGAAGGGTTTTTCGTTAAGTCAACGACATTGATATATATAGGATAAAAATTTTACGGCCAAAATTATTTTTGAACCATTAGTTTATTTTCCGGTTATGCTTAAATTCCATTTACCAATGCAAAACCTATTTTTTAAAAGAAGTCTGATAAATAAAGCTATCACACTTCCGGTTGAAAACATTAACCTTTCTGTAAATTACTATAGAGAATACCTGGGCTTTCAGTTTATTTCCTATGAAGGCATAAAAAATAATATAGCTTGTGCATTGTTAAAGTTTGATGACCAGGAATTAATATTAGAGCAAGTTATTTCTAAAGAAAAATTTTGCAGTGATAAAATTGATTTAACCCTTAATTGGGATGACAAACAATTGAAACAACATTATAATGAATTAAAGCAAAAAGTTAAAGTAATAAAAAATTATTCCAGCAACAAAAATGGCGTTTCGTTATTTTCAATTTTAGATTGTGATGGAAACATATTGAATTTCCAGACAAAGATTGTAAATAAGAATTGATACCTGATTATCCCTAAAAGGCATGGATTGCATGCGAATGTTTCTGTTTTGCCAGCATTTCCAAAAAATCACATAAAAAAACGAAAGAGAAGTTAAGACCACCTTATACAGCCATTAAATGTTTTATTGTTTGATGTTTTAATTTTTTTTATAGTACTATTCACAATAATCGGTATATTTTTTATCTCCAATTATTCCAATAACACTAATCTGGTTAAGTCCTTGATTTAATTTAATATTCTGCCAAACAATTTTATGAATATCAGAATCCATATTTTTCTTCGAAATAAGATCTCCATTAACATATAATTCAACTTCCTTCAGATTGGTATAAACCACAACCGGTATATTTGACTCTTTTCTTTCAATGTCGCGTTTGCTGAGAATATGCAATGTTGGTTCAGATGACCAGTTGGCTTTATAAAAATAAAAGGCATCTTTCTTTGTTTGACGGTCATGGGTTACCAAACCTTTATAATTCATATAAGGTTTATCGCCATGTGTTGCGTATGTCCAGCTAAAATCGTACATATTCCAAATAAACTTACACCATATATCCTGCCGGTTTTTGATATTGTTCCACACTTCTTCATGATATTGGGTTTGATATTGCTCCGGGAAAAATCTGCCCTGTGGATCGGGACGTTTGGGGTTTTCATCCTGTTGCGAAATACAAGCTTCTGCCCCATATTCACTTAACCCGCCTTTTAAACCGGGATGTTCTTTATGCATTGTATCGTACCACGAACAATAATCATTGAAATTACCATAATACCAACCAAAGTACCAATTCCAGGCAACTACATCGGTTACAGAATGTCTTTATACAGGCTGGGCATTGTCGGCCTGGGTAGTTAAGCGTGATTTATCAATACTTTTGGCAGTTTCATTGAGTGCTTTTACATCAGACGGCCGGGATATCTATTTCATTATATAATCCCCAAAACAAAATGGAAGGATGGTTATAGTTTTGCTTAATTAATTCTGTAAGCTGATATTTACAATTTTCCAGATAGCCTGGAATATTTCCCCGGTATGCAGGTGTATTTGGAATTTCGGCCACGCAACCAGGCCATTTTGATCGCATAAACGATACATAATATCTGCCTGTTGATAATGGGCAAAACGAATGCCGTTTGCCCCCATTTCCTTAATTAGCTCAAAATCTTTTTCATGTTCTTTATCTGTTAAAGCCGGGCCTTTCCCTTCCCATTCCTGGTGACGGCAAACCCCGTATAAATGGAAAGGTTTCCCATTCAAAATGAGCCCACTATCCCTGTCTACCTTGTAATATCTAATGCCTAAAGGTTGTTCCAATTGATCAATTAATTTTCCATTAATATCTATAAGAGACATCTTTACGGTATATAAGTATGGGTTCCTTTTTGCGTCCCATAGCTGCGGATTGTTAATTTGCAATTTTTGGTATTCCTGTATCTCAGAATCGTTTTTGATAGAAATTTCCGATTTATCAGTTGCAACTACTTTTCCCGAACTGTCAATAATTTCTGCTGAAAGGAAAGCTTTTGCCCGGGCATCATCCTTTTTTTGATAAGTCCAGCCAAACATTACCGAGGCTTCTCCACCTAACTCGTTGTATTCTATTCTGACCAAAACTTCTTTGCCGGCATCGAGTGTAGTATCATAGGACTTTTCCCATGCAGCATGAGCTCCCCAATTGTCAATTGCTTTTTTACCGTTAAAATATAACCGCGAGCCATCATCACTTTTCAAAATAAAATGATAAATACCTGAATTTCCAGGAATAAAACGGCCTGTCCATAAAATTGAAAAACCATCGACTGGCATATCTTCAAAAGGGGCACTGTACCCATAATTGAAACGTACTTCTTCGTCAACCCTTGAATGAATAGGTTTCCCTTTAAAATCAGAGTTTGAATAATACTTACCATAAAGCCCAGCACCTTTTTTCCCGGAAGGTCGCAGTAACTCATCCGATTTGGTCTGAACGATTGGAAAAGAACGATAATTGATAAGGGTTTTAATATTTAGATTTGCAATATTTTTTGACAAGCTATCAACTGTAATATAAGATCCACATGAAGCATAATCGAGCGGGGAAATACAAATATCGTTTGTACTAAATATGGTTACAGGCCTGTAAATTCCTCCAAATATTGGATATAAATAGGTTCCGGAAGGTGCGACATCTAATTGTGTGGCATTATTCAATTTGACAGAAAGATAGTTTTTCTCCCCATTTCTGATATATGGAGTTATTTCAAAAATAAATGCTGAATAGCCACCTTTATATGTGCCAAGATATTTCCCGTTGAAATATACTTCTGAAACCAATGATACACCTTCGAACCGGATAAAATACCTGCTCGATTTACTGTCTCGGTTTACCATAAAATTTGTCCTATACCAACCAATTCCCTGGTAATAATTGGTGGCCGTCCGTTAAAACATCTTGTGCATTCCACGTATGAGGAACTGTAATTTAATTCCAGTTGGTTTCGTCAATTGCTCCTCCACTATCGGCTGAATGTATTTCACCTTTATGGAATTTCCACTTTTCTAATTTGAAATTGTATCTCTGCTGCAGAAATTCCTGAGAATTTAAATTCATGATTGGCAAAAGGATCAATAGAATTCCTTCCAGAACAAAAAATATTTTTATTATTCTCATTAAACTTTATTGGTTAATCTATCAAATATGTTTCAATGTCGTTGACTTAAGGAAAAACACTTCGACAAGCTCAGTGTACAGCCATTTATAGCGGGACGTTGAGCTTGTCGAAACGTCATTCAAATTTCAATAGAAAGCTTAAGTAAACGACATTGAAATATGTTTCCTAATGTAATTATTATATCATAAAATAGCAAATTTAGTCAGAGTACCGTTGAGAAAATAGCCCAAACATCCACAGTTGCTAATAGATCATTTTTGTTTGAGTGTCTTTGTCCCCAGACAAAGAAGCTAATGCTAAGCTCAAACTTTGAAAACCTTTTGAAACCCGTAATGGATGAGAGCCCGTATTGGGTATATTTATTCTTTTAAAAATTTACCTCTACTAATAATCCTATTGTCTTTTTCGAGTATAAAAAAATATAAGCCCGGCATTCTTATTATTTTTCCAATCTCAACAGTATTTGAAATTATCTTCTTAGTAAAGATTGCTTTTCCATCTGTTTTATATATACTAAGTTTCTCATTTGCAATGTTAAAATTGAAAGTAATTATAGTATTATCCCTAACAGGGTTGCTTGTTAAAATATAATTTGAATTGCTATTAAACTGTTTTATATCCACAGTATTAACACTTACATCAACCTCATCATGGCCAATACAGCCAAGAGAATCTGTAACCTCGACATTATAAGTGGTCGATGTATCAGGCCATGCAAAAGGGTTTTCAACATTTTGATTTGATAAGTTATATACAGGTTTCCATGCATATTTAAGAGGAGGGAAACCAAAAACGATGTTTACAGGTATTAGTTGACATGTATCACCCTTATTTATTGTTGGAATATTTAAAATAGCAGTAGTTAATGCGATCGATGATTTAGTAATCATTATACTGTCAATACCACTATTTTGATCCTTATCAGTAACATTAACATAAAATTTAACAAACAAATCAGGTAATACATAGTTCCCACTATAAATAGGATTGGCTATGGTATCGTTATTAATAATTTTGTTTTTAAAATCAATTATTTTATGATTACGATCATAAATAACAGAAGTCCATTTATAAAGGTAAGGTTCTACACCATTTTTTGCAGTAGGTTTTCCACCCAAGATAATACTGTTTATACCATTATAGCAAAGGAATGCATCCTTACCAGCATTTACTATTAATTGTGATTATGAGCAAGTTACCCAGAATTGAATAAAAAGAAATAAGAATGTTGTATTTAATAGTTTCATAATACATATCTATATAAAGTCTAAATAAAAATTGTTTAATTACATAACGATCGTTTGCACTTCAAATGTAAATTATTAATTGCTTAAAAACAAACACTTTGTATTATGCCGTTAGATAACTATTTTGGAACTATTGTAAAAACTGTCAACCCATTATTAAAAAAAATAAATATTTATAATATAGCTCTTTAAAAATGGTAGAAAAAATTAAATGCCATATCATCAAGTGGTTGAAAAATTATGACTATATTGACTAATCTAACTTTTCATTAGATAAACGTGAAAAAATTTGAAATGTAACTATTTTATAGTTACATTTGTAAGATATATAAGGCATGAGTATTAAAGAAAAATTATTAGGACGTTTTTTAAGATTGCCCAAGGATTTTACATACCAGGAACTCACAAGGCTTTTGAATGGGTTCGGATATATAGAAGAAACAAAGGGCAAAACATCGGGTTCAAGGGTGATGTTTTATAATCGGGAGAAAGAACATCCTATTTTGATCCACCAGCCACATCCTGGGAATATACTCAAAGCATATGTGATGAAATATGTTTTGGATGAATTTAAAGCGATTGGGTTTATTGAAAACAAGTACGATAAATAATAAATTATGAACACATTAGAATATAAAAAATTTGTTGGAAACGTTAATTTCAGTGAAGAAGATGATGTTTTCTTCGGAAAGATAGAAGGTATTAATGCATTGGTAACATTTGAAGGGCAAACGGTGGCAGGGCTTAAAGAGGCTTTCAAGGAAGCTGTAACGGATTATATTGAATTTTGTAAAGCAAAAGGCATTAAAGCACAAAAGACTTATACCGGAGTTTTAAATGTCCGCCTTACCCCTGAAATACATAGAAAGGCCGCATTGGTGGCAACCAAAAGCGGAACTACATTAAATGGCTTAATCAGAAAAGCTGTAGAGAAAGAGCTAAGATCTGCACATGTATAGATCTTGCTCTAATCTGTTAACCCGAATTATTCATCATAATTCATACGATTAAGAACTGCCTCAATTTTGAGTGTGTTGTCACTTCCCAAATTTGGGCATTTCTAAATCGGGGTATCCCACTTTGCAAACCGCATCCCAACCAAAATTCATACCTTTTACTATGCTCAGGTATGAATAAAGCGGGATAAAAAACTTTTTGCGTTTTCGAAACCGGTAAGTATTAAAAGGCAACTTTAACAATCAGATAATTAATCAATAACAAAATTTCAGTTAAATAATAAAAAGTAAATATTTTTTGGTACGGAAATTGTTAGTTTTACCAGAAAATAAAAAACTCCTAATATGAAAAAATTGTTTTTAATTTCAGCAGTAGTAATATCAGCATCGATATTTAATAGTTGTACAACAAGAAAAGTTCAGAGGATCAGTACGGATCAACAGGTTGATTTAAGCGGTCGTTGGAATGACAGCGATTCCAAACTTTGTGCCGATGATTTAACTCAACAGGTACTCGGTGAAAAATGGATCCCGATTTTCGAAAAAGACCATGAAATGAAAAAGGCAAGTGTGATTATCGGGCTCATTAAAAATAAAAGTCACGAGCACATTGATGCCGAAACTTTCATAAAAGACATGGAAAGGGCTATCATCAAAAATGGTTCCGTAAGGCTTATCCAGGCTGGTGATAAACGCGAAGACCTTCGTCGTGAACGGGCAGACCAACAGGACTTCTCCTCAAAAGAAACAATTAAAAAATGGGGAAAGGAGATGGGCGCTGACTTCATGATGCAAGGTACCATCAATTCAATTGTTGATTCGTATAACAACAAACAGGTAGTTTATTATCAGATTGACCTGGAATTAACTAATATTGAGACAAATGAAATTGTCTGGATAGGTGATAAGAAAATTAAGAAAATGGTTGATAATTAATGCGTTGCAAATATTTTTTAGTCAATCAGCTACAATAATTGGTTTTGTTTAATTTGATTTTTTAAAGCTGTAAACTCAGGGAAAACAAATTGTTCAATGGGACTATGTTTTCCCTGTAGTGTTTTTTGATCTTCTTTAATTTATGAGCATTCTTCGAAAAGTAAATTTTATGAGAAATCTAATCCGGTTCATATAAACTCACTCCGACCCTCCCAAGATGTAGAGAAGGATAGGTTTTAATGATTTTATGCAAAATCCTTAAATTTACTTTTTAATTTTTTAAATATAATTGAATAAAATGATCAACCCTGATAATATAAAATCATTCCTGTTGAAAAAGAAAATACCTGTGTTTCTTTTCCTGATTATAATGACTTGCGGGTGCGCTACATATTATATGAAATCAATGCAGTTCCAGGAAAAAGTTATGAACGGGCAAATGGAAGAAGCCGATAAAATAATGATAAAGGACAAAAAAAATGAAACAGGCAGAAATGCTTCGCTGCATTTTTTAAACCATGGATATGTCGCTTTTATGCTAAAAGACTGGAGCCGAAGCAACGAATATTTTTCAAAAGCAGACCAGATTATTGAAGACCTGCAAAAGAATTACGCGATTGACGCAGCAGCGCTCCTGACAAATCCAATGATCAAACCATACAAACCAGAAGATTTCGAAGTAGTAATGTTGAATTATTACACCGCTTTGAATTATATCAATTTGGGTCAGTTTGACGATGCAATGGTAGAATGTAAACGCATTAATAATAAATTAAACAAGCTTAACGACAAATATGGCAACAAAAATGACCGATACCAGCACGATGCTTTTGCAAATATATTGATGGGGCTGATTTACGATGCCGACCATAATTACAATGATGCATTTATTGCATATAGAAATGCCTACGAAATATACGAAAATGAATACTCGAAATATTTCAATGAGAAAGCCCCTGAACAACTCAGGAAGGATTTGGTAAGAACAGCTTATATGACAGGATTTTATGAAGAGCAGGAAGAATACGAAAAACAATTTGGTTTTAAATACGATCCTTCCAGCGAACCTCAAAGTAATTTGGTCTTTATCTGGCTAAATGGTTTTGGCCCTGTAAAAGATGAATGGGGAATTGATTTTGTAATTATACCTGGCGCAGGAGGTGTAGTAAATTTTCGCAATGCTGAACTGGGTTTGGATTTTCCGTTTGTAATGGTAGATCCTTATTCAAGGTCTTCTATCACTGATATGGGCATTTTACGAATTGCTTTCCCAAAGTATGTGGAACGAAAACCATATTATAATGCTGCGGCAATTATTGAAAATGATAAACAATTTCCATTGGAAATGGCAGAAAATGTTAATGATATTGCTTTCAAAACTTTGCATGACAGGATGTTGCGCGAGCTTGGAGTTTCGCTGTTGCGACTGGCTTCAAAAAAAGCAGTTGAATATGTTGCCAAAAAAAATAACCCTTATCTCGGATTGGCTGTTGGGATTGTAAATGCTGCCACAGAAAAAGCAGATACCAGAAATTGGCAAACATTACCTTATTCATTCTCATATGCCCGTGTTCCCCTTATGCGTGGCACTAATAACTTCAAATTAAAATCAAGCACATCGCAGGGCGATAGCCAAACATACGATTTTACAATAAATGCCGAAAAAGGGAAAACTTACTTTCAGTCATTTCATAATATTGAAACAATCCAGACAGCTATGCGCTAAGGATTGGTCAGCGTAACAGGTATAACCTGGCCATTAAAAATATTTGATTTGTTCAACGCAAAATCCGCAATAAATTGTGCCATTTCTGTTGCAGATACCGGAGCCTTGTAGCCAGGAAATGCTTTAGACAGCATTTCCGTTTGAACAGCTCCCAATGCCAGGCAATTAGCGGAAATATTCAATGCTTTTAATTCTTCAGAAAGACATTCGGTTAAATTAGCAATAGCGGCTTTACTTGCGCTATACCACGAAAGTCCGGGATATTTTGAACTTCCCTGAAAACCGCCCATACTACCGATATTTACAATGTGTGAGCGATTTATTTTTCCCATTAATGGAAGTAATAACCTTATTAATTCTGCTGGTGCAAATAAATTCGTTTCAAAAATTTTTCGAATATCTTCTTTCGGAAAACTTGCAAAATGTTCCTTCGCAAGATATCCGGCAATATTAATTAATACATCTACATGTCCCAAAAAAGTTTCGATCTGGTTAACTATAAAATCTGAATGATCGCTGATTTGTGTTAAATCAAATGCAATACCTTTAAATTGAGAGCCGGAAATCGCCTTCTCTAGTTTTTTTAATAAATCACTATTACGTGAAATTCCAACAATTTTATGGTTGCCGGGTTGTGAAAGAGCTAGAACAGTTTCCCGACCTATACCCTGGCTACAACCGGTAATTACTATATTCATAGCTTAACCTTTAATTATTCGGCAATTTAAGCAATTTCGGCTAAATTTACAGTTAATTTAAACTTAAAAGGCCCAATGCTATTTATTAATAGAAGCTTAATATCATCAATAGTTTTTATCCTGTCTTTTTCAATTATTTCAGCTCAGGAAAAAAAACCAGAACAGAAAGATATCCCTAAGGAAAGTTTTTGGGATAATTTTGTATTTGGTGGAAATTTATCATTACAAGTTGGAACAGTGACATTGTTAGATATTTCACCGAATGTTGGCTACATTATAACACCACGTTTAATAGCAGGATTGGGTGCTTCTTATGAATATTATAGGGATTCATATTTTTCAAATTTTTCTTCAAATATATTTGGTATCAGGACTTATGCTGAATATATACTTTTAAATAATATTGGTAAAAAACTTACAGTTAAAGCGAATTTCGCAATTTTCTCGCATTTTGAATATGAAGCATTAAATATGGACAGGGATTTTTCAAACATTAATTCCATTGATAAAGTGAACAGATTTTGGTTAAATGGGATTTTGATAGGTGGTGGCGTAAAACAACCGGTTGGAAAACATACTTCCTTTAATTTTGTTATCTTATACAATGTAAATGCTGATGCTAGGACACCATACGAAAACCCGGTGGTAAGAATTGGATTTTATTTTTGAACATTCAATTTATATTTTTAAGTCGTTTTCAAATTCGAACAATTCAGGATATTTCTTGTTTTTTACCAAATTAAATTCAAATACATTTTTGGATTAAGATTTTTAAATTTATTTTGCGCCTGAAAATATTAATAATAATTAACCCGGATTTAAATGATTATTTCAAAGGATTCAGTAGTATCAGTAACTTATGAACTGAAAATTGCAAATGGTGATGGTGAAATTGTTGAAAAAGTCAACGATAACAACCCGCTGACTTTTTTATTGGGTCATGGGAATTTATTGCCAAAGTTTGAAACTAACCTTACAGGTTTGACAACTGGTGATCTGTTTGATTTCAAGCTAACTTCAGAAGAAGCTTATGGCAAAATAAGTAAGGAAGCCATCGTGAACCTACCAAAATCACTCTTTATGGTCGATGGCGAAATAGATAATGAATTACTTAAAGCAGGAAAAATAGTACCTATGATGGACCAGTCAGGCAACCGGTTTAATGGAAAAGTACTGGAATACAAAGGCGACGATGTTAAGATGGATTTTAATCACCCGTTAGCAGGTGAAGATTTACATTTTAAAGGCCAGGTAGTCGGTATCAGGGAGGCAACAGATGAGGAAATGCAACATGGCCACATTCATCAGGCACATAGTTGCAGTTCTTGCGAATCGAGCTGTGAAACTGGTTGCGAAGGCGGATGCAACTAATTATTTACTTCTCATTATAACTTTTTTGACCCTGAGGGAGAGTTCATCCGGGCTAAATGGTTTGGTAATATAATCATCAGCACCAAATTCAAAAGCAGTGAGAACAGTTTCTTCAAGTCCTACCCTGGTGACCATAATAATAGGCACGTTCAGTTTTAACTGATTTCGAACGTGCTTTATAAGGTCAAGTCCGCTAAAATTTGGCATATGTAAATCTGTAAGTATTACATCAACCTTATTTTCGTTAAGCATATTAATGGCTTGTGTACCATCCGGAGCACTCAGAACTTCATATCCATCAATTTTCATGCGATGTTCTAAAGCTTTTCGTGTCATGCTGTCGTCTTCTACAATTAATACTTTCATTTTACAAAAGATTTATATGTTAAAATCAGTTTTAATATCAGCTACTACCTGACTACAAAAATTTTTAATATTGAAAATAAGTTTTGGTATTTTTTCAGTATTTTCTTTTGTTTTAGACAAGTTCTCCAGGTTCCTCAAATCTTCTTTTATTGAATCAGCCCCAATAAATTCAAAAGATGGAATAAGTTTATGAACGACCTTGTACAAATTATCCCAATCACCTAAGTTAACTAATCTTTCAATTTCAATAATAGTCTTTGGTGATATTTCTACAAAATCGTGCAACATATCTGCAACAAAATTTTTATCACCAGAAGAAATTTCATTTAAATAATCAAGATTGTAAAGTTTGCCCATAATTACTTTTCAATGAATCGATTTTGGTACAAATTTATTCTAATAAGAAAATTAATTGATATTTGAAAGGTTTATTTTTCATTATCCTTTAATTTTAAAGTCCGAAAACAACTCAATGTTATGTATTCAAGCCAACCATTAGCTGACCGGATGCGCCCAAAAACACTTGATGAATATCTTGGCCAGGTTCATCTTGTTGGCAGGAAAGGAACTTTAAGGAAAAGCATAGAAGCAGGATTGCTTCCATCAATTATTTTATGGGCCGCCAGGTGTAGGCAAAACTACATTGGCTAACATACTGGCAAATCAACTAGAAAGGCCATTTTATAAATTAAGTGCTATAAATTCAGGAGTCAAAGATATTCGCGAAACTATTGAAAAAGCAAAAAACCAGAATATATTTAACAAAGGCGGGCCAATTTTATTTATAGATGAAATTCACAGGTTTAGTAAATCCCAGCAGGACAGTCTGCTTGGAGCAGTCGAAAAAGGCATTATCACTTTAATTGGGGCGACTACTGAAAATCCTTCTTTTGAAGTAATATCGCCTCTTCTGTCGCGTTGCCAGGTTTATATTTTAAAACCTCTCGATGACGAAAATTTATTGGAAATTATGAACAGGGCTTTGAAGTTCGATCTATTTTTAAATAAACTAAATATAATAATTCAGGAAAATGAAGCTTTATTGCGCATCTCAGGCGGCGATGCGCGTAAATTGCTTAACGCTCTTGAAATTGTTGTCTCAGCTCAAAACAATGACCCTGAATTTCAAAATCAGCCAATTGTTGTTAACAACGAAATGGTCATTGAAATAATTCAGAAGAACATTGCCCTTTACGACAAAAACGGCGAACAACATTACGACATTATCTCAGCATTTATAAAATCTCTGCGTGGAAGCGATCCGAATGCTTCGGTTTATTATCTGGCCAGGATGTTAAGTGGTGGCGAAGATATCGAATTTATTGCCCGCCGGATGGTTGTGCTGGCCGCCGAAGATATCGGCCTGGCAAATCCAAATGCACTTTTACTGGCCAATAATTGTTTTCAGGCCATTCACACTATAGGTATGCCCGAAGCAAGAATTGTCCTTTCAGAAACTGCTATTTATCTCGCTACTTCGCCTAAAAGCAATGCTGCTATAGTTGCTATTGACGAAGCGCTTGGATTTGTTAATGAAACAGGCGATTTGCCAGTCCCGCTTCATTTACGTAACGCTCCTACCCGATTGATGAAAAATCTTGGATACGGCGCAAATTATAAATATGCACATAGTTTTGAAAAGAATTTTATTTTACAGGAATTTTTACCGGACAAAATTTCAGGAAAAAAATTCTATGAACCAGGAAAAAACTCAAAAGAAAAGGAAATAAGAGACAGGATGAAGGATTTATGGAAGGAAAAATATGGGTATTAAAATTATTTAGCTTTTAGCCTGATAGATCGTAGGCTATAATAAAAATTTATTGTTTTCCTAATAACCAAAAGTCTTTGGCCTAATTATCTTGATTGAAACTTCTTTTTTGCATATACCTGTATAGAACCAATTATCAATGCAAGAAAATTGCAAATAATAACAGGATTTGATTTAATAAGAATTCCATAAGTTTCCCATAAACTGCAATTTATTAAATAGACAATTAGCATGACCATTGAAATATCATCGACCCTTTTGGTTTTAAAAGACTTATATAATTGGGGCATCATAAGCGCCGTGCCAAAAACTGCTGCTAAATATCCGATTATCTCAGTAAAAAATCCCATAAACTTCCTTTATCTTCAATCGTTTATTAATTTTGAGAACTAATTCAAAATCGAGCCGCAAAGTAATAGATTTATTCTAAAATGAAAGAACTAAATGTTGAATCTTTTATAAAACACCTGAATCTTCAGCCCCATCCGGAAGGCGGTTATTATAAAGAAATTTATAAATGCAGCAAAACTTCAGACTTTGATGGATATCACGGTAAAACAAGAAACTTATCCACAAGTATTTATTATCTGCTTAGAAGTGGGGATGTATCTAAGTTTCATCAATTGCTTTCCGATGAAATCTGGTATTTTCATTATGGCGCACCTTTGAATGTTTGTATGATTGACAATTCAGGAAAATTTAAATCAGTTCATTTGGGCCATCGGATAGATATTGGCCAGGAACCGCAGTTGATAATCCCTGCCGGAACAATATTTGGAGCTTACTTAAACGAACCAGATAGTTTTACATTAATGGGCTGCATGGTTTCACCCGGCTTCGATTTTAAGGACTTTAAATTATTAAATAAAAATGAGCTCATAAGCAAATATCCACAGCATCGACAGATAATTGAGAAACTTACATAGAAATGAGAATCTTTGAACATTTATATCCCGAACTGCTTTGGTTTTATTTTGAAGAAATATGCAAGATTCCGCGCCCTTCGAAAAAAGAAGGACAAATAATTAAATACTTATTGGAATTTGCAACCAAATTTGGGTTGGGATCAAAAAAAGACCATATAGGAAATGTCTTAATCAAAAAGCCTGCAACCGTTGGTTTTGAAAACAAACCTGCAATAGTTCTGCAAAGCCACCTCGATATGGTTTGCGAGAAAAATGAATATACAAAATTTGATTTTGAACAAGACCCTATTCAACCTTATATTGAAAATAATTGGGTCAAAGCATGGGGAACTACGCTTGGCGCTGACGATGGAATAGGTATTGCTGCTCAATTAGCAATACTTGCATCAAAAGATATTCAACATGGTAAATTAGAATGTCTTTTTACGGTTGATGAAGAAACAGGTTTTGCCGGTGCATTCGGTTTAGAAGCAGGCTTTTTTGAAGGGAAAACACTGCTAAATCTCGATTCCGAAGATGAAGGCATTGTTTTTATTGGATGTGCAGGTGGCATGGATTCAACAGCCACATTAAAAATTTGTACCAATAAAATTGAAAAAAATCAAGAAGTAATCAGAATCGAAGTTTCAGGTTTAAATGGTGGTCACTCCGGCGATGATATAAATAAAGGCTTTGGAAATTCTGTTAAAATTATTTCGAGAATAGTTGGAAACCTAAGTAAATATTCTAATTTAAGTCTCATAAATATTGAAGGTGGCAATCTGCGGAATGCCATTCCACGCGAAGCGTTTTGTGAAATTGCTGCATATCCAAATGCAATTAAAAAAATTGAAGAAAAATTTGAATTAATCAGTAATGAAATTAAAAGTGAATATCAGAAGACTGAAAAAAACCTAAAATTGTTATTCATTAAGAAATTGCAAGTACCATTTACTAAGATGCTTGACAAAAAATCAAATTCTGATGTTATAAATATCCTGAATTCCTTGCCTCACGGGGTTGAAGGAATGAGCCATGAAATAGATGGGCTTGTTGAAACTTCGACAAACCTGGCATCAGTTAAGCGTATTGATGAAAACACTTTTGAAATTGGAACAAGCCAGCGAAGTTCTTCCGACTCACTTAAACTTGATATAGCGAATAAAGTTGCATCAGTTTTCAAATTGGGTGGCGCTTCGATACGGCAATCAACCGGCTATCCTGGTTGGAAACCGAATCCGGCTTCTTCAATTTTAAAAGTTGCAATTAATTCTTATGAAGAATTAATTCATACAAAACCCTTCATCACTGCAATACATGCGGGACTCGAATGTGGATTGTTCCTGGAAAAATTTCCCGGTCTCGATATGATTTCATTTGGCCCTACTATTCGTGGGGCACATTCGCCTGATGAAAAACTTGAAATCGAAAGTGTTGAAAAATTTTGGAAATTTTTAACAAATATTCTGATTAAAATCTGAATATTATAAATATTATTAATCGTTCCGGAACATCAGCTTTATTGATAAAATTCAATGAACTTAAACTATTTTTTTGCATAAAAATACATTATTTTTACATAATTATAAATAATTCAATTTTTACTTTGATAAAACAAAAAGAAATGTTAAGATTGCACTCTTAATTTGAATAGCAAAGACAAAGAGTTAAACTTTTAAATTTGAACAGATTATGGCAAAAATGACATCACAGGATTATATTCAACGTGAAGATAAATATGGTGCCCATAATTATCATCCACTTCCTGTAGTACTTGAAAAAGGAAAAGGCGTTTATGTTTGGGATGTTGAAGGTAAAAAGTATTTTGATTTTCTTTCAGCATATTCCGCAGTAAACCAGGGGCATTGTCATCCTAAAATTATTAAAGCATTGCATGACCAGGCAGATATTCTTACACTGACTTCGAGGGCTTTTTACAGCAATGCTTTAGGTGAATATGAAGAATTTATAACCCATTATTTTGGCTACGATAAAGTGTTACCGATGAATTCGGGTGCTGAAGGAGATGAAACAGCCCTCAAACTTTGCAGAAAATGGGCTTATAAAGTAAAAGGCATTAAAGAGGACCAGGCTAAAATAATTGTTTGCGACGGTAATTTTCATGGCCGTACAATAACCATTGTTTCAATGAGCACTGACCCGGATTCCTTCGCAGGCTTTGGCCCAGTTTACGCCCGGATTTATTAAAATACCCTATAATGATATTCCGGCATTGGAAAAAGCGCTTGAAGATAGCACTGTAGCTGGTTTTATTGTTGAGCCCATACAAGGCGAAGCCGGTGTTTTTGTTCCGGATGAAGGTTATTTAAAAAAGGCTTATGACTTATGTAAGTCTAAAAATGTCTTATTCATTGCTGATGAAGTTCAAACTGGTCTTTGCCGGACAGGTAAAAAGCTTTGCTGCGATCACGAAAATGTTAGGCCGGATATACTTATCCTGGGCAAAGCACTTTCGGGTGGTGTAATGCCTATTTCTGTTGTTTTAGCCGATAATGAAATTATGCTGACAATAAAACCTGGTGAACATGGCTCTACTTTTGGTGGAAATCCATTGGCCAGTAAAGTTGCTATTGCCGCATTGAAAGTGCTGGAAGATGAAAAACTTTCAGAAAATGCAGAACGTATCGGGAAAATTTTCCGCGATGAGTTAAGCAAAGTTAAATCTGATATGATTGAATTAGTCCGTGGAAAAGGCCTTTTAAATGCAGTTGTCATTAAACCTAAAAATGGAAAAGAAGCATGGGATGTTTGTGTTGCACTTAAAGAAAACGGCCTTCTTGCCAAACCAACACATCAGCATATTATTCGATTTGCACCGCCATTGGTAATAACTGAAAAAGAAATTCGAATTGCAATAGATATTATTTTAAAAACATTGAAACAATTTGAATAATTAATGATATCCCTTTATTTAAAAGGTAAAGATAAAGCCCGGCAATATGTCGGGCTTTATCTTTGTCAATCAAAACCATAATATAGTCAATGAAAAGTTGACTTCTATCACAATTTATTTTTTTTGTGTTAGAAAATTAATTGGTAGGTATATATTTGCACCAACTACTAACGAACTATTTGAAATTAAAAAATGCGAACAGGTTCAATTGAATTGAAAAACGCCAATACTTTAGATAGTTTTTTTTATAATTCACCAATTGGACTATTAAAAACCGATTTGCAAGGATTTATTTTTATTAGCAACCAATCAGTTATAAAAATCCTTGGTTTTAAAAATAAAGAAGAACTGCTTGCAATTAATTACTTAGATAATCCCTTCCGTGATAAAACCCAAAAATCAAAATTCGATGAATTACTCCGATCCGGTTCAGACTTTATTTTCGAAGAAAACTGGCACAAAAGGCCTGGATCAACGATTTATTTAAAAGAAAACTTCAGGATTATTAAGGATGCAAAAGGCAATCTGCTTCATATTGAAATAGCTATAGAAGACATCACGGAAAAGAAAAAAGCTGTTAGGGCGCAACAAATAACTGAAGAAAAATTTAAAACGATAATTGATCAGGTACCAATTGGAATATACAGGACATTGGCAACTGGCGAAATTTTATTTTCGAATAAGTACCTTGCAAATTTATTAGGATATGATTCACCTGATGAAATCAAAGGAAAGGCTGCAAGTGAATTTATTCTTAATCCGGTTGAAAGCAGGGATAATATCAGAAAACAGATTTCACTCCAAAATTCTACTTTTTCTCATGAATACATTGTAGTTAAAAAAGATGGAAGCGAGATATGGGTTCAGGATACTTCAAATATTATTCTTGATACAAGCAATGAAGTACTTTTTTTCGATGGTACTATTGAAGAAATAACTGCCCGGAAAAATGCCGAACAAGAATTAAACCGGCTGATAACTGCAATAAACCAGATTTCTGAAGGTATCATCATTACTGATACGGATTTCATTATTCAATATGTTAACCCGGCATTTGAAAAAATGACGAATTATAAACCAAATGAAATTAAAGGAAAAAGTTTAAGAGTTTTAGATAGTATCCAGCAGCCAAAAGAGTTTTACCTTAAAATGTACAGTACGCTTTTTGCTGATAAAATTTGGTCACAAGTAGTTCATGATAAAAAGAAAAATGGTGAAAGTTTAGAAGTTCAAACAACCATTACACCAATAAAAGACAACGAAGGGAATATTGTAAATTTTGTCGCAATAAAGCGTGATATAACAGAGGAACGCAAACTTGAACAGCATCTTAGAAACTCTCAAAAGCTTCAGGCGATCGGAACCCTTGCAGGTGGCATTGCCCATGACTTCAACAATATTTTAATGGGAATGCAGATTTATACTGAAATTTTATTAAAAAAGATTTCAGAAAATAGCAATGAACACGATTTGTTAAAAAAGGTATATTCGGCACAAAATCGTGCCCGCGACTTAATCAAACAAATTTTGTCTTTTAGCAGGCAATCCGGTGATGAACGCGAACCTATTCAAATTCATCTTATTGTTAAAGAAGCCCTGAAATTAATTAAATCGACCTTTCCTTCTACACTTCGGTTGGAGCAAAAAATTCACGATTGTGGAACAATTTTAGGAAACCCGACCCAAATTCATCAAATAATAATGAACCTTTGCACGAATGCCAATCATGCAATGGATGGACATGGTATACTAACTATTGAATTAGATCGTACCAATCAAATTGAATATCCTGACGGAACGATGAAAAAAACAGATAATTATCTGGTCTTAAAGTAAAAGATACTGGTATTGGAATCGAAAAAAAAGTTCAGGAAAGGATATTCGAACCATTTTTTACAACCAAGGTTGTCGGACAGGGAACAGGGTTAGGTCTGGCTACGGTGCATGGAATTGTTAAACAGTATAGTGGAGAAATATTTTTTGGCACAGAATTAGGAAAAGGGACAATATTCTATATTTATTTACCCGCTTTGTAGAAAAG
>CAVSGB010000140.1:0-34406 GCA_963726845.1 uncultured Bacteroidota bacterium
TAATGTTCTTGCCTGTTGCTTTTGGTACGGTTGGTCTTGCTATTTATCTTTAAATAGACTGGTAATGCTGTTTTGACTAATGCTTTTATCATCGTCAGGATCGTTTGTAACATATTGTACACTTAGGTTCTCTTTTATTAATTATGTTTATTCCTTCATGATCAGTTCCAACCCAAATCAGCCCATTATCATCCTGGGTAACACAAGAAAGGATATTGGTATTTGTTCTGGGTTTGTTCTCGTAATTACATAAATGATAAAGCTTTTCTTTAACAACATTGAAATAATACATTCCAATCGCTTCATTGCTCATAGTCAGCCATATATCATCATCTTTATCAATAAAAAGTGAGAAATATAGAATTTTCCCACGCAATAAGTTAAACAAACCATCGTACCTGTAAACTACTTTACAACTGTTTGGGTTTATTTTCTGAAGCAGGCCATACCTGTCGGCAACCCAGATAAACCCTTTTGAATCCTGCGCAACATCTGTAATATCTGCATTACTTAAAGCTGCTGTATCAATTGAATTGCATGGTATCTTAAATAATTTATCTTCTTTATAATTGTATTTGTATAATCCGGCCCGATCTACAACTAACCAGAAATTATTTTCCCTATCCAAAAAAAAGTTTGAAACTGTCCAGGGTTTTATTTCATCATTTTTATGAAATAACGGGTGATCGATTGAAAATTTTTCTGTAACTGGATCATAAATGCAACAACTGTTTCTTGTTTTTATCCACATTTTACCTTCATAATCTTCCTTAACCTGGTTCACTGAATTGTCTTCTATGGAATTCGGTCCGAAGGATTGTGCCTGAAGACCCTGAAGGAATATCCATCGAACCGGTTGAGGCCTGCTAAGGTCGAAACCCAGATAAACCCTCTTTTGTCTTTGGTTATGTAGGTAACCCGGTTATGCGACAACCCGTTTGAAATATCGAGACGCGTAAATTTGTACTGATTGTCAGCAGCAAAGCCATCAATACCTAAAATGAATATTAATATTGAATATAACGCGTCCTTAAAACTCATTCACAAATCTATTAATTGACACCATAAAATAAAGAATAATAAACTTTGAATTTGACAAAAAGTAAAATTAATCGCAATTTTCAATCAATTCAAAGAATAAATAAACAGGTTAATTCTTTTATTGAGGTTCTATTCACCAAACAAATTTTATTTTTTTTGAGTAACTTTGTGATAATTTGTGCTATAGCTGTTGCACAAAGAGCCCAAAGAATACACAAAGTAACACTAAGTTAAATTTCACTCTATGAATGAAATAAATATTTAAATCTAGCAACTTGTTATATTCTTACTAATATAAATTACTTCATATGGGAAATAAAAAAGCCTTGATTGCCGGCGCCAGTGGACTTATTGGCAAAACCTTACTTATGGAATTGCTGGATAGTGGCTACTATAATGAAATAGAAATCTGGGTCAGAAAACCCCTGGGAATAATCTATCAAAATTTAAAAGAAAAAATAATCGATTTTTCTAAAATAAATGAGATAGGCACAATTGAAGCCGTTCATTTTTTTTGCTGCCTGGGCACAACGATAAAAAAAACAAAATCAAGAGAAGCTTTTCGGATTGTTGATTATAATTATGTTTTTGAATCAGCAAAGATTGCATCAAAGTCAAGTTGTTCAAAGTTTTTTGTAATTTCATCACTTGGGGCAGACAGCAAAAGCAATAATTTTTACCTCCGTACTAAAGGCGAGATGGAAGAAGCCGTCAAGTCCCTTTCAATAAAAAGTGTCTTTATTTTGAGGCCTTCCCTTTTGCTTGGCAAAAGGGACGAATTTCGTTTTGGCGAGTGGCTGGCAAAATGGATCATGACATTACTGGAGCCTTTATTCATAATGGGACTAAAGAAATACAAAGGGATAAAAGTTTCAGTTATTGCCAGGGCAATGATAAGACTCGCCAAATCCGAAAGTATTGGTAGTACAATTCTTGAATCGGACAAGATTCAGGAAATAGGTAAATTGTAAAAGCAGTTTATTTTCTCTTGCTATCCTGCTTTGCTTTCTTTTCAGCCCTTTTTTCTTTTAAACTTTTCTGGGGTTCCTTTTTTGAACTCCCTTTGGTTGGCGCTTTTTCGTGTGACATAGATTTAAATATTTAATAATATAAAATTACAATAAATATTCAGAACAATTTAGAAGCTGTTTGGGATTAATAAAAAATTTTAACACAGAGATTTTTTTGGTTGTTTAAGTTAAATTATTTCAACACGATTATTACTAACATTAACATACTTTCGCTTAATTGAGAAGGCACAGAGGCCACTAAGAATAAAAAAACCGCTTGCGGTTTTTTTATTCTTAGTGGCCTCTGTGTTCTCTCTATTTTGCAGTTTTTTATTAAAAATGCAGGATTTCATTACTTTAAAATTTTAATTAATTGAAAAAATGTTTCTCTGTGTTTGACTTTTAAAATTCAAAAACAGTCTCTTTTAGGAGAGTATAGAATAAAGCCGGTTTTTTAGCATAAAACTTTTTATAAAAAATTGAATCAAGTTAACTATTCAGGTATGTCATGTAGTTAATTCGAAAATAAATAACTTTGGGTTTTCAATTTCAGAATATTGAAAATGGAAACAATAAATAATCCACAGTTACAATTAGCTTTTGATTTTGTACAATATACCGGTACGAATATTTTCCTGACCGGAAAAGCAGGCACCGGCAAAACTACATTTTTGCACAACCTGAAAAAAAAATCCCCAAAACGTATGATTGTTGTTGCACCAACAGGTGTAGCAGCCATAAATGCCGGAGGCGTCACCATTCATTCTTTTTTTCAGATGCCATTCGGGCCATTTATACCTGCCGATTTTGCAAAAAATTCTTCGCCACAGGAAGAAGACAAAATTGCATCGCGGCACAACCAAAAGTTTAACCGTGAAAAAATAAATATTATTAAAAGCCTCGACCTGCTTGTTATTGACGAAATAAGTATGGTACGCGCCGATCTCCTCGATGGGATTGATGAGGTACTGAGGCGTTACAAAGACAGGTACAAACCGTTTGGCGGTGTTCAGTTGCTAATGATCGGCGACCTTCAGCAACTGGCCCCGGTTGCAAAAGACGATGAGTGGAACTTACTTAAAGATTATTATAATACTGTATTTTTTTTCAGCAGCAAAGCCCTTCAAAAAACAAAGCACATTACCATCGAATTAAAACATATTTACCGGCAGAGCGACAGCATTTTTATAGCTATGCTGAATAAAATCCGTGAAAATAATATTGATGATAAGACCCTCGGGGAATTAAATAAAAGGCACATTCCCGGTTTCGACCCGGAAGAAAAGGAAGGTTATATTACCCTCACTACCCATAACTACCAGGCACAGGAAATAAATGAATCGAAACTCAGAAAATTATCAGCAAAGTCGCATAGTTTTAACGCAAAAATAGAAGGCGAATTTCCGGAATACTCCTATCCTACCGAGTTTGAACTTATATTAAAAACCGGGGCGCAGGTTATGTTTGTCAAAAATGACAGTTCACCGGATAAGCAATACTTTAATGGCAAAATAGGTAGAGTAACCAATTTTAGCGAAGGTATTATTTATGTAAAATGTTCCGGAGAACCTTCCCCGATCCAGGTTGAAAAGGAAGAATGGCAAAATACAAAATATTCAATAGACGATAAAACCAAGGAAATTAAAGAAACAGTTGCCGGGACTTTTGTTCAATATCCTCTTAAATTGGCCTGGGCCATTACAATACATAAAAGTCAGGGGTTGACGTTTGAAAAAGCAATTATCGACGCCAGCGCTGCATTTGCACATGGCCAGGTTTATGTTGCCTTAAGCCGGTGCAAAACTTTGGAAGGACTGGTATTGAGCACTCCAATTTCAAACCGGAGTATTAAATCCGATGCAAATATTTCAGAATTTACCCGCGATATTGAGCAAAATCCACCGGGCCAACCTCTTTTAGATAAACTGAAACAAGACTATCAGCAAAAACTTTTACTCGAATTGTTCGAATTTAACCCGATTCAGAGAAGACTGTCTTATTTAATAAAAACCATAAACGAACACAAAACAATATTAAACAGCGATTTGCCAGATACATTCGAAGAATTAAACAGAATATTCAGAGTTGAAATTATTGAAGTATCGGACAAATTCAAATCCCAGTTACAACAGCTCCTTGTCCAAAACGAAAATGTGGAAGAAAATGTTTTATTGCAGGAACGGGTTAAGAAAGCATGTGCTTATTTTGCCGAAAAAACAGATTCGGTTCTTTGCCAAAAACTGACACACATTATTGTTGAAACAGATAACAAAGCTGTCCGCAAATCAATAAAAGAAATTACAGATCATTTGCGGGAAGAATCGGCAACAAAATTGTCATGTCTTAAGTTTTGCCAAAATGGGTTCAACGTAAAGGAATTTTTGGAATCAAGGGCTATTGCCGCTATCGAAATTCCTGAAACAAAACAGGTTTCCAAACCTGAAGAAGGACATGTTCCAATTTCAATAGCACACCCAAAACTTTATGCAAGCCTAAAGGCCTGGCGAAATGAAAAAGCAGATGAACTCGAATTGCCCGCGTATATGGTCTCTAACCAGAAAAGCCTGGTTGAACTGGCCAGATATTTACCGGCAACCCTGGCTGATTTAAAAGAAATAAAAGGTTTCGGCAAGAAAAAAGCTGAAAAGTGGGGAAATGAAATTTTGAAAATTATTTCAGCATATTGCAAAGAAAACAACATTGAGCAGGATTTAAAAAAGCCAAAAACCGGGAAATCTTCTAAAACTGAAAAGGCCGACACAAAGAAAATCAGTTTCGATCTTTTTAAAACCGGCAAAACAATTGATGAAATTGCTACCGAACGGGAAATGGCCGTTAACACAATTGAAGGTCATTTGGCCAATTATATAGGTGCAGGCGAATTAAAGATTGAAGGTATTGTTGCGCCTGAGAAAATTGCTTTGATTACCGGTTATTTTCAAAAAAACCAAAGTATATTGCTTGGCCCGGCAAAAGCCGAACTTGGCGATAATGTTACTTACGGGGAATTAAAACTTGTGCTGAAACACCTGCAATTTAGCGGTGTTGTAAGCAGGCAAACGTATTAATATTTGTTTGCTTTTTCAAACCCCAATCCTTGAAAAGTGATTATAACAGGGCAGTGCGTTTTGTAAACATCTACTCTGTTAACCCTCCTTTGCAAGGAGGGTTGGGAGGTGAAAAAAGAAAATGAATGTAATTTGATAAACCTATGATCCGCGAAATGCAACAAAAAGACAACTTGAAAATTCTTGAAATATACAAATCCGGACTTGAAACTAAAAATGCAACATTTGAAACCCGGGTACCTTCGTGGCTTGATTGGGATAAAAAGCATTTGCTAAATTCAAGATTTGTTTTCTGTCAGGATGAAAAAGTTTTGGGTTGGGCTGCGTTATCTCCTGTTTCGTCAAGAGAGGTTTATAAAGGAATTGCTGAAGTGAGTATATATGTTGATACCGATTATGCCGGACGCGGAATTGGAACCAAATTAATGGAACAATTAATTATTTCATCAGAAGAAAACGGAATCTGGACTTTGTTTTCGAGTGTTTTCCCTGAAAATACAGCAACGCTTAAACTTCACGAAAAATTTGGTTTCAGGATAATCGGGAAAAGGGAGAAAATTGCACTTCATTATGGCAAATGGAGAGACACGATTATCCTCGAAAGAAGAAGCAGAAAAGTTGGAACCGATTAATACTGTTTTAGCAACAAGCAGCTTTCTCGCCAGTACCGCCGCAGGATGGTTCTGTCCCGTTAAAAAAGCCCTCGATAATGCCGGTTGCACATCCACAACCCAATCCGGAATTTACCGATAATGCCTTTTTTGCACAATTTAATGCACAAGCGCCACATTCCATGCAAAGATCGCGATTAATAACGCGTGCTTTTCCTCCTGAAATTTCAAAAACATTATGTGGACAAACTTTAACACACATGCCGCATCCATTGCATTTCTCTGTATTCAGCTGAAGCGTGACCACATTTTTTAAATACACCATTTCTTTCATATTATTTGTATTTAATGCCAAGCCATAAATTAAAATCAACCTTAAATTCCTGATATTTTCTTTTGGGAGACCGGAGTCCGGAATCAGGAACCCGAAAACCGGGAACCGGAAAAATTCAATCAAAACTATTAAAAGACTTTGCTAATTATCAATAAAATAAGGCCGACTAAAGCAAATGAAATTTGAACAGGAACAGCAACCTTCATTTCTTTCTTAACACCGGAAAGCGATGTAAAAGTTGAAGCCCCAGTAAAATTCATTGCCATAAAAGAGGAAATGCCAGAGATTATTAAAATCCAGGATGAGATTTCAAAATAATTATCACCAAGTTTGTTAAGGCAATAAAGAATTGCCGATAATATCAATCCGCAAACCAAACCTTTGAAAGCAAACTTTTTGAAAGGCAGATAGGGCAACAAGATCGGGGTTATTACAATTCCCGCAAGATAAGCTAAAAAAATATTTAGTATGGCTGAAAATCCTTTGTCAATTGCCTGACTGAAACTGATACCGGACCTGTTTAACCCTGAAACAATAAAAACCAGCGCGAAAGCAGCCAAAAGTTTATACCTGGCATAAACAAAATCTACTGGTGTCAGTTTAATCCGATCTAAAAGGTTGAAAGTAACTTTTCGCATTTCATTAGTTGATCTGTATCCATTATCTATAAAACTTTTAATATCTGATGCCCTGACCTGCCTAAAAATAACATTGAAACCACGGTTTAAATTTATTTTCGATGGTTCAATATTTAATGAATTAATATCCGGTTGCACTGTTGGCGATGCAACAACCAGCCCGGATTGAATATTGCAAGTGCCTTCTTTTACCTCATGTGCTGAAACCCCTGTTGCACCTAATTGTGGAACAATTAATTTTCTGTGAGTCACTATTAAATCAAGTTTCGTAAGTTTTATCCTGTTGATTAATTCTTTTGTCCCGAATGTTCCTTTGCCGGCAGCACACCATACGTTTATGCCTTTTGTGTCAAGAACTAAAATCCATGCATTCAATCCAACGAGGTTTTTCCGCAAATGATCGAATGACAATTTGTAATTTGCCGTAACAAACACATTGGATAAACCGGTTGGATTGCCAACAGCAAAAAGTCCCGGTTCGACTTTATAATTATCGCGGCCGATTAACCAACGAACTTTTAAAGTCCCTAAATGGTTTTTGTAACTTAATTTTGTTGCAACCTGGGGTATTTTTCCAACAGCAGTCTGAATATGATCCAAAATATAATTAGTTTTCATATTAGAAAAATTTTCTTTTAAAGTATAAAGATACATTTACTAACATTATAAGAACCGGCACTTCTACTAAAGGGCCTATTACAGTTGCAAACGCTGTTTGCGAGTTGATCCCGAAAACTGCAACAGCCACGGCAATAGCCAGTTCAAAATCATTACTACCTGCAGTAAATGCCATTGTAGCAGATTTTTCATAACTGGCGCCCATTTTTTTTGCAAAATAAAAAGTTGTAAAAAACATGATTGCAAAATAGATTGTATAAGGAATAGCAACTCTTATAACATCAAGCGGGAGTTCTATTATTTTTTCGCCTTTGAGCGAAAACATAACGAATATTGTAAACAGCAGTGCAACAGGTGTCAGCCATGATAACCGGGGAATAAACGTTTTATGGTACCATTCCTTGTTCTTCAACCTCACTAAAATGGCACGGGTAAATATTCCGGCCAAAAAAGGAATACCGAGAAAAATAAGTACCGTATAGGCGATTTCCGTAATCGAAATATTAATTAAAGTACCTTTTAATCCAAAAACCTGTGGTAAAATGGTTATAAATATATATGCATAAAAAGAATAAAAAAACACCTGGAATATAGCATTAAATGCTACCAGCCCGGCTGCAAGTTCTGTATCTCCTTTTGCAAGATCGTTCCATACCAATACCATAGCAATACAACGGGCCAGGCCTACTAAAATAACTCCTGTCATCAGCATAGGCTGGTTATGAAGAAAAATAACAGCTAGGACAAGCATGACCAATGGGCCAATTATCCAGTTTTGAACCAACGAAAGAAGCAATAATCTAATATTTTTAAATACGACCGGAAGTTCCTCGTATTTAACTTTTGCTAATGGAGGGTACATCATAAGTATTAATCCGATCGCGATAGGAATGTTAGTTGTGCCGGACTGGAACCTATTCCATAATTCTTTAATCCCAGGATTGAAAAACCCGGCCAAAACCCCGGCAATCATTACTATAAATATCCACAATGTAAGAAACCGATCAAAAAAAGAAAGTCTCATAATTTTTTATTTTTTCAAATTTTTAAGGTAAAATTTATAGAATTGTTCTTTAATATCGTCGCGTACCCGGCGAAATCCCCTCCATATAAATTCATCATTTCCTGACACTTGTGAAGGATCTTCGAACCCAATATGAAGCCGATGTTTTACTTTACCTATAAAAACAGGACATGTTTCGTTGGCATTATCACAAACAGTAATTACATAATCCCATTCTTCATTCAAGTATTTATCAACATGCTCCGGTTTATGAAAACTTATATTTATACCCGCTTCAGCCATTACTTTTACTGCTTTGCTGTTTACATTTAAAGCTGGTTCTGTACCGGCTGAAAAAACTTCAATGTTTTTATCGAACGATTGCAAAAAGCCGTGGGCCATTTGGCTGCGGCAACTATTACCAGTGCAAAGTATTAAGATTTTCATTTTTTACTTTCTAAATTTAATTTTATTCAAACTATCCAACCGTTCTGTAAAATGAATTGTTAAAGATCATTTTAAGGGTTAGGTTTAAAATTTAAGAAAATCACTTTTTTGAAATATAAATTCCAAAGCCAATAAATTCGGGATATTTTTTAAAGAAATTATCCAGCTTAATCATTCTTTTCCTTATACTGGTATTAGAAAGGTATTTATAAAAAAAAAATATTCCGCCTCCAATTCCTTCATCTTTTATCATTCCGCTCATTCCACTATAATTCATGTCGAACGGGCTAATATTGACTTCTATAAAACCATTATTTTTAAATGTTCCCTCCCATTCTTGAAATGTAATTACGTTGGATATACACTTCGCACAAATTTCATTTGAAGCATTTTCCTGAAATTCTTTTGTAATCGCTTGTTTCCAGCTTAACTCAAGCCATCCAGAGATTCCTCCAGGTTTAAGAACACGAGCCGCTTCCTGAATGACCTTATTTTTGTCTTCAATCAGAATTAGCATTGCCTGAGCAATAGTAACATCAAATTCATTATCGAAAAAAGGTAAATTTTTTGCATCGGCTACCTGAAACGAAACAAGTTTTTCAACTCCGTGTTTTTTCGCATATAACCTGGCTTCTTCGATAGAATTCTCCAGAATGTCTATACCTACTACTTTACAGCCATATTTTTTTGCAATTTGCACAGAAGTTCGACCCTTGCCACATGCAATATCCAGCACTCTCGATTTATTATTTATTGGCAATTTGCTTAATAAAGTATTGGTTGCTTTTGTGCCACCTGGATGAAGAATTTTGAACCCTACATGATTCGACATAAAATCGAACATGTCACAAGTCTCTTCATTGCAGCATGGTTCAAAGACCGGCTTATTATGGATAATCTTATCCCCGGTTTTATTATTTGTAATTTGATTGTAGATTGAATTTACCAATTCGTCCGAAACAGGAGTATTGCCTTTTTGATAGCCCATATCGGTTAACCTGATATAACTATAGTCAGAAAGCCATGCTTCTTCCATAATTTTTTTACCACAATCTATTGGGCATCCGTCAATAACTAGAACATCTGAGGTTTGAAGCGATTTAATTAGTTCTTTATTGTCGGCAGCAACCATAGCAAGGCATTTCATATTATAAACTTTATTTTCCCTGAGTTTTCGTGCTACCCTGTCTGTAAGTTCACCTAAATCAGAACCACCGGAACATGCTAAAACTATACCATTCCCGGATTGTTTTTTGTTATTGCTAATGGTTGTTGTAGTTTCCATCTTAAAATATTTTATAGTTTTTAAAATAATTATACTAATGTTAGGTTAATTGTAAATTGACTTAATTTCACCTCATCCCCAACCCCTTCTCCAATAGGAGAAGGGGCAAGTCCCTCTCTATTGGAGAGGGATTTAGGGTGAGGTCTTTACGCCTGATTAAACTTAACATAACACTAATTAACTATTGCTTTGTAAATCCAATTTGAGGTTTTAAACCTCCTATTATATCCGTAAGCATTTTAGTGATAACTTCCATACTTTCAAGTAATTTATCGCAGTTCGGGAAACCGTCAGATTCCTTGCAGATCAGTAACAGATAATTCAATTCATCGGCTTCTTTCTTAGCCAATCTGATTTTATGGCTATAATCCAGTTTCAGTTCAGCTTTATGCGCTTCACTTATATTAAAACCTATTGAAGTTCCGGAAAGTAACATTTGCCTTGCTATAAACTGATTGTTTTCTTTCTCGAGCAATTGTGCATACTTTACTATATCCAAAGCAAATTTGAAGGATAATTCTTCAATTTGGCTTTTGTTTTCGTTCTTCATATATTTAATTATTTCATTTCAAAATTTTCAACTATGTAAATTAATTTCAGCAGCAATTAACACCTTCTTTATTAGCAGGATCGTTAAAAAATGAAATGTATAGCTTTTTTGCTTTTTCCCAATTTGCTTTATCAATACAATAATTTACTTTTGGTGGCTCTATTGTACCTTGAATCAATCCTGCATCTTTTAATTCCGATAAATGCTGCGAAACTGTTGCTTTTGCTATTGGCAACACTTTATTGATGTCGCCAAAACAACAGGTATCGAGCGATGAAAGATATTTCAAAATAGCAATCCTGGCCGGATGCCCCATTGCTTTTGCAATCCGAGCCAATAAAATTTCTTCGTCTTTATAATCGTTACTTAAAGTGTAAGCCATAATCCTATTTTGTTATTTGTTGTTCGCAAAATTACGAACATAATCAAAATATGCAAATTATTTTTAATTTTTTTAATTTAAAAATGTGCATTTTAAATTTTATCTGCACGGATTATGCGGTAATGAAGGATTTTGACCGAAACTCTGCAGCCTGACAGACTATATTTTCAGTCTTCAGTAGTAAATAAGAAATTGCATTTGACGCCAAAATAAGCATCTTCCTTTTTATAAACGACAGATATTAGTTGCGGGCTGACGAATGGGCGAATTTGCAAAACATAATGTCTCCATTTCTTTTGCAGCCCGGTTGAAATAACCAGATTATTGAAAAGTTTAGCAGGAATGACTGTCTCGAAATTTTTCCTGACATCAGAATTCTGGTTATCAAAATTCACAAATTGTTTTGCGTAAATATCCAAATCAGTTCCCACGCCCATCAATAATGCAAAATTGTTTTTCAATGGCAATTGATAATTCAATGTTACCGGAATTTGAATCAGGAAATTCCTCATCCCAATATTTGAAATACTCGAGGTATCCGTAACCTGGTTCTCATAAACTTTATCGAAATATTGACCTTTACGGGAATGAAAATCGTTCTCATCATGATATGTCTCATTATTAATGCGCAGAAATTTCATACCGGCAGAAAGTCCCCACCTTTTGCTAAACAGGATTTCACCAATAATATTCGCTCCCATTTGCCTGTTTGCCATTTCAAAACTAATTCCAGCCCTGTAATGCAGATATTTTAAAGAAATCTGCGAAGGTGAGGGGTCGCTTCTCAGAGAATTTTTTGCCTCTGAAATCGTGCTTTTAATTTGTTTTGTTGCATCGGCCAATAATGAAGTTTTATGCGAAATGTGCCTGGCTTTTGCAGGATTTCCAGTTTCAGTAGAATCGTTAACAGGATTTTTTTCGGGTCCAGTTTTCGGGTTTTCGATCTCTGAATTTTTAACTGTTATATTCCTACTGGTTGAATCGCTCACTAAAGCTTCATTTTGAATATCCTTTATCGGCTGATTATTATTAAAAGTTCCTGCATAATTTTTTTGGCCTGGCTCTGTATGAATATTATAATTCGCAATAAGTTGACCTGATTGTTCAACTTTTGGGCTATTATCTGGCGATTTTATAACATTTTCATGTGAAATATTATTGATGTTAGACACCTGAGCGATTGTTTTATTGGCACCCTTTTGCATACTATCCTGGATAGCCAGGACCTTATCAATTTTAGCAGTACTAATTAATCGCTTATTTTCTGAATTTTTTGCCGTGTTTTCTGAAACTATTGTACTATTATTTTTTTCAGGGATTGCCTGGTATATATATTTTGTGATAAAAACCGTATCAGGCTTTGCAGGGATAACTTCCGTCTCAACTATAGCAGAATTATTTTTTAAAGAATCAACTGTTTGTGTTAATATTTTGTTTTCCCTATGCTGTAAAATATTCAGGGCTATTAATCCAGAAATTGCTGCAGCACATGAAGCATAAGCAATTTTAACGCCATAGATTTTCCAGAATGACAAATGTAAATTTTGCCTTACATAATTGTAAACATTTTCTATTTCCTGTTCTTCATATTTTTGATTGACGCTTTCAAACTTGTTCCTGATTGCATCATCAAAATCTTCAGTTTTCATTTATAAACCTGTTTTTTAATTCATAAGCTTTATAAAGATTTGGATTTGCTTTTAATATCATTAATTGTAATTTTTTGCGTGCATCCTGAAGGTTCGATTTCGAAGTGCCTTCTTTTATACCAAGCAAATCAGCAATTTCCCTGTGAGAATAACCATCTATAACATAAAGTGTAAATACCATTTTATATGAAGGAGGTAATTTTTGCGCGTAATCCATTATTTCCTCTGCCGATAATTTACTGATGGCGTCTTCTTCCAAATCGACAATGCTGATTTTTTCATAATCTTCATAATAAGGCACTTTAATGTTTTTACGATAATAATCAATGGCAGTATTCACAACTATTGTGCGAAACCATGCTTTGAAGGGCTGCGAACTGTCATATTTATGAAGATTGTTAAACACTTTCAAAAAACTATCATTTATTATTTCTTCCACTGTTTCTTTATTTATTGCATAACGCATACTTATGCTTTTCGCGAACCCAAAAAACAATTTAATTAGAGCCTTTTGTGCTTGCATATTGCCTGCATGGCAGGCAGTTATAACACTTTCCAGGTTATCAGGGTTAAAGGATGTTCTTTTCCTAAACAAATCCATTAGCGCTTGTTAATTTGTAATACGATATAACATTTAAAAGGGTGGGTTGTTTTGTTCAAGTAAATATATTCATTGCCTCCCCACCGATTGCAAAAATCATTCGTAATAAGATTAAAAAGCAAACTATTTTGTATTTATAGTAATTTCAAAATAGGATTGTTCGACTTTAATACCAATAAGTTTAGAAAATCAAACGAAGAATAACTTTTTCAGACTTTTTCATAGATTTTATTATTAAGCTTGAGTTTAGTTACCGGGTATCCGAAAGGATATCCGGTTTTTGTTTATCGGTAATTTTATGCCATTAGCCGATAAACATCCTGTATGATTAAACTTTGTTTTTACTTTTACTTCAATATAAAAATTATTAACTGTAAATATTATGTACCCAGATTGGTTGAATAAAGTCATTGTTTGTCCGGAAACTAAAAAGCCATTAAAATTAACTGGCAATTGCTTTCAGGTTGATGATAAAAAATATTTCATTAAAGACGATATTTTATCGGCTGTATTTCCTGAAGAACTGATTGGCGACGATGCCAAATTTAACAGGCTTTATAACATATTTGCACCATTCTATGATTTGAATGAGCGTGTTTTGGGTAAACTGCTTACCGGGGTAAATATGGTCGAAGGAAGAAGAAAAATAATTTCGTTTCTTGAATTAAAACAGGGAATGCGTGTTTTAGAAGTTTCTCCGGGCAGGGTGTGTTTCAGAAATTTATTCGCTCCGAAATTGGTAATGATGGCGAACTGGTCGCGTTCGATTTATCGATGGGAATGTTAAGCCAGTGTCAGAAGAAAAATAAAAAATTAAATGTTCATTTGGTACACGGGAATGGCCAGTATTTGCCATTTGCCGACAATAGCTTCGATGCTTTGTTCCATTTTGGCGGGGTCAACCTGTTTAACGATTCCCAAAAAGCAATTGAAGAATTCATCCGGGTTGTTAAAAAAGATGGTATTGTAAGTTGGGGGCGATGAAGGTTTCTCTATAGATTTCTCACGTGAGCGAATTAAAAAAATAATGATAAAAATGAACCCCGGGTTTTTAAAACCTCATCCTACAATTCCCGGTTCAGTTTATGATGTAAAAGAAAATGAAGCTTACGAAGGCCTTGCATATCTGGTAGTTGCTAAAAAACAATAATAAAATTTAAACAAATGAACTGAATATGAGACAAAAATTAAACCTTATAACATTTGGTGTAAGAGACTTTCAGAAGGCATTAGACTTTTATGAAAACGGGCTTGGCTGGAAAAAATCATCAGCAAATACAGACGATATGGCTTTATTTCCGCTTGGAGGTATCACATTATCGCTATATCCCAGAAAATTATTGGCAGATGAAGCTGAAATAAATGATCAGGGTTCAGGTTTTCCAGGCATTACATTATCATACAATGCAAAATCGGAAGCCGAAGTAAATGAAGTTTTAAAGGAAGTTGAAAAGCTTGGCACAGAAATAACCAAACCTGCACAGGCAGCTTTTTGGGGAGGTTACAATGGATATTTCAAAGATTTAGACGGACACATAATGGAAGTTGCATTCAATCCTTTTTGGGATTTGGACGAAAACGAGAATATCAAACTCCATTAATATTTTATTAAAAATCCTATATTTATTAACATTAAAACATAGTCTGGCTATCATTTCAACAAACAGTATTGAGTTTAATTTACATTTTCAGAAGCTTGCAATAAATTCAAAAAAAAATCTATGAAATATATTTTTGTGAACATAAAAAGTAATACGTATCTTTGACACTTGTGTCAAACAGAAATGTCAGAAATTAAAATAATAGAAAATGAATTTTTAATTGATCCGCCGGCACCTGCAAGGATTCTGGAGGCCGCAAAGACTGTTTTCCTTCGCAAAGGCCTTGATGCAACCAAAATGCAGGATATTGCTGACGAGGCTGATATTAGCCGGACTGCACTTCATTATTACTATCGTACTAAAGAAGCATTGTTCAAAGCTATTTTTGACCAGGCATTGAATATCCTTCTTCCAAAGCTGAATGACATAATTTATTCAGATGCCCCATTTCCAAAAAAACTAGAAATTTTTGTAGAAAGTTATACGGATATGCTTCTCGAAAACCCATTGCTTCCGCGTTTTATTTTACTCGAAATGCAAAGAAACCCTGAAAACCTTATCAATATTATAAAATCGAAAGAGTTAGAAATTGAGAATATTGATATTTTCGAAAAACAGCTAAATGATGAAATTGCAAAAGGGAACATCCGAAAAATTACCATGGCCCATTTTTTCTCAAACCTTTATGCACTTTGCATTTTCCCATTTCTGGCACGCCCAATTCTCTCAGTCCTTTTCTTCGAAAATGATGAAGAAAAAGTGAAACGCTTTATAATTGAAAGAAAGAAAATAATAACAGAGACTATACTTTTATCATTGCGCACTTAAACTGAACAATTTAATTCATGAAACCTGTCACATATAATGTAGGATTAGATATTGGTTCGACAACTATCAAGCTTGTTTTTATTGATGAATTTGGTGAAGTTTCTTTTACAAGATACCGTCGGCATCATGCAGATATTGCAGGCGTTTTGGATGATATGCTCAGGGAAGCTTTAATTAAAAAAGGGAATTGCGAAATCAGTTTGGTTGTTACTGGTTCAGCAGGAATGGGTATTGCAGAGAAATATAATTTGCCGTTCGTTCAGGAAGTAGTAGCATCTGCCGAAGTTATTGCAACAAAATATCCCGATATTAAAACTTTAGTCGATATTGGCGGAGAAGATACAAAAATGGTATTCTTTGCAGATAACCACGCTCCCGACATTCGCATGAACGGAAGCTGTGCTGGTGGTACCGGTGCTTTTATTGATCAAATGGCCACTCTGCTTGGTATAGAAGTTGCCGAAATGAGCAAACTTGCACTCGATTCAATTAATATTTATCCAATTGCATCAAGATGTGGGGTTTTTTCTAAGACCGATGTTCAAAACCTTTTGGCCAGGAATATAAACCGTAGCGATATCGCTGCTTCTGTTTTTCATGCTGTTGCACTTCAAACTATTACTACGCTTGCACGTGGAAACGATATTAAGCCACAGGTTTTTTTCTGTGGTTGGCTTTTGGCTTTCATCCCGGCACTTCGTGACAGTTTTATTTCATTGCTAAATTTAAATCCTGGTGAATATTTAATACCTGAAAATGCTGAAATGATTCCTGCACTGGGAAGCGCAATTATTGAGCTCCCTAATAAAAAAACATTTAGTATTGAAGATTTTATTAAACAGCTTTCAGAAAAAAATAATTTTAACGACAAACATCTTCAAAAACGTTTAGCTCCATTATTTAAAAGCGAAGATGAACTTGAAACATGGAAAAAAAAGAAAAAACAACATTTTGTTGAAAATGTAAATTTAGAAGATATTACTGATGGTTGCTGCTTCCTGGGAATTGATTCAGGTTCAACAACCACTAAGATTGTTGCAATAGATCATTCCGAAAGGGTTATTTTCAGGCATTATGCAAAGAATAATGGCAATCCACTCGAAACTGTTGCGGCCGGATTAAGCGAATTTCAAAAACAAGCAGAAAAAGCTGGCAAAGAGATCATAATAGAAGGAAGTAGCGTTACAGGTTATGGCGAAGACCTCGTGAAAGCTTCATTCAACCTCAACTATGGTATAGTTGAAACCATTGCTCATTATACCGCAGCACATAAATTCAGCCCAAACTTGTCTTTTATTTTAGACATAGGCGGGCAGGACATGAAAGCTATTTTTGTTGAAAACGGCGCTATAAACCGGCTCGAAATTAACGAGGCATGTTCGTCTGGATGTGGCTCATTTATTGAAGGCTTTGCCGGCTCATTAAAATACAATGTGACTGATTTTGCAAACCAGGCATGCACAGCCAAAGCACCTTGCGATCTTGGTACACGCTGTACAGTTTTCATGAACTCAAAAGTAAAACAATTCCTACGTGAAGGTGCTTCTGTTGCCGACATTGCTTCCGGACTTGCTTATTCGGTCGTGAAGAACTGCATTTACAAAGTTTTAAAACTGAAGGATATTTCTGAGCTTGGAGACCATATTGTTGTGCAAGGAGGGACTATGCGAAACCTCGCAGTGGTAAGGGCTTTGGAATTACTTATTGGTAATGATGTACTTTTCACAGATATGCCTGAGTTAATGGGTGCATACGGTGCGGCCTTGTACGCGCGCAGACTTGATATTTTAAATGAATCAAAAGTTTCGGCAATAAATCTAAAACAACTTTCTACATTAGATGAATATGCAACAGAACAATTCAATTGTGCAGGTTGTGAGAACAAGTGCATGATTAATAAGTTTGAGTTCAAAAATGGCAACAATTTCTATTCCGGTAACAAATGCGAAAAAATTTATACAAACAAAGGTGGTGATTTTAAAAAAGGGGAGAATCACTATACATATAAATACAATTTATTGGTCAACCGCCCAAAACCATCAATAGATCAGAATTTAGGCACAATAGGTATTCCGCGTGTTTTAAATATTTACGAGAATTTACCGTTCTGGCATAGTTTACTTTCCGAAAGCGGTTTTAAAGTTGTGCTTTCCAGCCGTTCTACAAATACATTATACGAAAAAGGATTGGGCACAGTCATGTCAGATAATATTTGCTTCCCGGCAAAATTGGTTCACGGACATATTTTCGATTTGGTAAACAAAAAAGTTGACCGGATACTGATGCCCTATGTTGTATTTGAATCGAAGGAAGATAAAAATTCGGCAAACAGCTATAACTGTCCAATTGTATCAGGCTATTCTGACGTTATAAAAAGTGCAATTAACACACTTGAGAAGTACAATATTCCTATCGATGCACCGACAATTACTTTCAGCAATCCTGAATTATTAAAAAAAGCCTGTATTGAGTATTTAAAATCATTAGGTGTAAGCAAAAAACAAATCGACAAAGCATTTGAAATAGCAATAAAATCTCAAAAAGAATATACGTCCAGTTTAGCTGACAATGCAAGAAAAATTCTGAACATTACTACCAAAGAAAACAAAATGGTCATCATGCTTGCAGGCAGGCCTTATCATGCAGATCCTTTAATTCAGCATAAAATTTCGGATATGGTTTCTGCTTTTGGTGTCGATGTAATTTCCGAAAACCTCGTACGCGATGATGCAGATGCACAATTCAGCAATGTAAATGCCGTAATGCAATGGGCTTATACAAACAGAATTATAAAAGCAGCGCAATGGGTGGCCAATAGCAATTTAAATATTCATTTTGTTGAAATGACTTCATTTGGTTGCGGCCCGGATGCTTTTATCGTTGATGAAGTTTCCGATATATTAAAGCAAAAAGGCAAAAACCTTACACTTCTTAAAATTGACGATGTCAACAACATTGGTTCGTTAAAGCTACGTATCCGTTCACTTATCGAATCGTTGAAATTTTCTGCTGTCAATAAAAAAATTATTGATTTAGAAATTAAACATACCCCTTTGTTTGAAAAAATTGACCAAAGGCGAACTATACTTGTTCCTTATTTTTCTGAATTTTACTCACCATTTGTTCCCGTTTTGTTCAAGTTGGCCGGTTATAATTTTGAGAACCTGCCGCCCAGCGATGAAATAGCCGCTGAAACTGGCCTGAAATTTGCCAACAACGAAATTTGTTTTCCTGCCACACTTGTTGTAGGCGACATAATTAAAGCTTTAAAATCGGGCAAATACAAATCGTCAGAAATTGCAATTGCTATTTCGCAAACAGGAGGACAATGCCGTGCTACAAATTATATAGCGCTTATTAAAAAAGCAATGATAAACGCCGGCTTCGATGATATACCTGTGCTATCATTGGCTTCGGGCGATGCCATTATCAATAACCAACCTGGCTTTAAAGTTAAATGGCGAAAAATATTGCGGATTACGGCTTATGGAATGTTGTATGCCGACAGCATCTCGAAAATGTACTATTCGACTGTTGTTCGTGAAAAAGTTAAAGGAGGTGCAGCTTTTTTGCGCGACAAATATATAAACGATGCTTTGCAATATGCTGCAAACAAGAATGTCAATGGCCTTCTGGAATTGTTAAAGATGGCAGTCTCTGACTTTAATAATATGGCAATTAGCAACGAAGTAGTTCCCAGAATTGGAATTGTTGGCGAAATATATGTAAAATACAATACATTTGGCAATAAGAACATCGTAAATTGGTTGGTCGAACAGAAAGTCGAGGTAGTAGTTCCGGCTTTGGTTAATTTCTTCTTACAATTTTTTGCAAATTATAAAATAAATATCAAAAAGAATTTAGAGAAACCAAGCTACATAGAATTTATAATTGATGTTATATTTAAGTTTGTTGACAGGTATATTCAAAAAGTCGATGCTATTGCAAGTGGTTTCAAGTACCATAGGCCATTTTCCAATATTTATTCCGATGCCGAAAATGCATCACAAACAGTAAACCTTGCTGCCCAGTTTGGTGAAGGCTGGTTGATCCCTGCCGAGATTGCAAATTTTTCCGAAGAAGGGGTTTATAATACTGTAAGCCTTCAACCTTTTGGATGTATTGCAAACCATGTTATTTCAAAAGGTGTCGAAAAACGGTTAAAAACACTTTATCCGCGTATGAACCTGCTTTTCCTCGATTTTGATGGTGGCACAAGCGAAGTTAATATTCTAAACAGGTTACATTTCATGATAAAAAATGCAGAAGAGGTTGCGATTAACGATAAAATTAAATTTTCTGAAAATCATTTTCCATCTGATAAGTCTGAAGTCAAAGAGTTTGTGAAAATTTAAGCTACGTCTTTAACTTTCTTTTCAACATAAGTTATAAGGATCAAAAACACTTTAATCTTTAAATTTCGTTAAGTTTGAAGTATCAATTTTAAAATTTGAAAAATTTTCAGACTGAAACATGAAGAAATTTGCTGTTGGAACCGATATAGGTGGAAGCCATATAAGCTGCGCCTTAATTGATATTGAAAATGGTTCCGTTCAAAGAGAAAGCCTTTCTGAATTTCCGGTTAATAACAAAGCTTCTGCAGATGATATTCTCAAAAGCTGGATAACTGCTTTAAAAAAAACCATTTCGAAAATTCAACGTAATCAATTATCAGGAGTTGGTTTTGCAATGCCCGGGCCATTCGATTATGAAAAAGGAATTGCATTTTTTAAAGGAAATGATAAATACGAAAACCTTTACAATGTAAATATTTATAAACTTATCAGCAGCGCACTGGGCTTTTCTGATAATTTTCCTATCAGGTTTATGAATGACGCTACTGCATTCGCAGTTGGCGAGGCATGGATTGGTAAAGCAGCAGGTCACAAAAAATCAATAGCCATAACATTGGGCACTGGTTTCGGCTCCGCTTTTATAGAATTGGGCTTGCCTGTGTTGGATCGGAAAGATGTCCCAAAATTAGGATGTGTTTGGCATCTGCCATACAAGGAAGGAATAGCCGATGATTATTTTTCTACTAGGTGGTTTATTAAAAGTTATGCAACAAAAACCGGAAAATCATTGGCAGGAGCAAAAGAAGTTGCTGAATTTGCTTTACAGGGAGATATAAATGCCAAAAACCTGTTTATTGAATTTGGAAATAATCTCGGCGAATTCCTTGGGACTTGGGTAAAATCATTTGGAGCCGAAATTGTTGTAATAGGAGGAAATATGATTAAAGCTTTCGTTTTATTCAAACCTTCATTGCAAACAGCTTTTGAAAAACAAAAAAATAATTTTGAAGTTCAACTTTCGGAATTAAAAGAAAATGCAGCGATTATTGGTAGTGCAAGGCTTCTTGACAATTCATTTTGGGAAAAAATAAAACCCTTATTATCAAAAATGTAAAAAACAATGTGCTAATTTGCTGATATGCCAATGTGCTGATGTAAAAATTTTCAATTAATTTGCATAAAAGCTAACGCCTAAAAACCAATTGCTAAAAGCCAACAACTAATAACTAACATCAGACAACTATGGACAAAGAAACATCCATTTCAAAAATCATTCCTGTGCTTTTTGGATTTTTTATAATGGGATTTGTAGATGTAGTAGGAATTTCTACAAATTACGTGAAACAGGATTTTGCATTGACCGACATACTTGCCAATCTGTTACCAATGATGGTATTTGTTTGGTTTGCTATTTTTTCTGTCCCTACTGGTTTAATGATGAACAAAATTGGCAGAAAAAAAACTGTTGTAATTAGTATGGCAATTACAATTATTGCAATGTTTGTGCCACTGATATCTTACAAATTTACTGTTGTATTATTAGCCTTTGCTTTGCTTGGAATAGGAAATACTATTTTGCAGGTTTCTCTAAACCCTTTAATGACAAATGTTGTACGTGGCGATAGGTTAACAAGCAGCCTGACATTAGGACAATTTATAAAAGCAATAGCATCATTCCTGGGACCTATTATTGCAGGGTTTGCAGCCAGCGTTCTCGGAAACTGGAAATTTATTTTCCCATTTTTTGCTATTATAACCCTAATTTCAGGATTGTGGCTATTATTAACTCAAATAGTTGAAGAGCAGGCAAATGAAAAAACATCATCATTTGGTGGATGTTTCAGCCTGTTAAAAGACAAAACGATTCTTATTCTATTCCTTGGGATTATTTTTGTTGTCGGTGTCGACGTTGGCCTGAATACTACTATCCCAAAATTTCTGATGGAAAGGTGCAATATTTTATTGGATAAAGCAGGCCTTGGTACAAGTCTGTATTTTATAGCTCGTACTATTGGAGCATTTACAGGTGCAATATTATTAATGAAAATTTCAAGTCGAAAATTTTTTATTGTAAGTATTATTACTGCAATAATTGCAATGATAACAATGCTTTTAATTAGCAATCTCTGGGCTATACTTGGTTTAATTTTTATTATTGGTTTTGCATGTGCCAATGTATTCTCAATAATATTTTCTTTTGCTTTGCAAAAACATCCTGAACGGGCCAATGAAATTTCAGGATTAATGATAATGGGAGTTGCAGGAGGTGCGATAATTCCGCCAATAATGGGTATTGTTTCAGATTACAGTAGGTCAGGCAGGAGGATTAGCTGTACTTTTAGTTTGCTTAGCTTATTTGCTTTTCAGTGCATTAAAAACTGAAACCGCAAAATAGAAAATATGTGAACAAAAAATCCGGAAAATATTGAACCATCCTGATTTTTTATTCTTGGGTGGAAGATGGGGTTCGAACCCACGACCAATGGAACCACAATCCACTACTCTAACCAGCTGAGCTACATCCACCATTTTTATCAGGCTGCAAATTTAACTAAATATTTCATAGTTTGGCAAAACTTTCTTTGAAATTATAAGCTACTCTGTTATGCTATTCAATTATCTTTGAAGTGTATTTCGGTACAGAAAATAAATCTGAATTTGTTGCGTTTCAATTAGATTAATTTCAATAGATCTTCTTTCTGGAATCCAGAATTATTTAAATAATTTTTAAGAAATTGTTCAGAAAATTTTCAGTCAGTAATATCTTAGGCCTGCAAGTATTTCAGGTTGCGTTACGGTTCGTATCTTTTCTGATAATCAGTATTGTTTTTACAAAAAGCACACTGTCTCTCAAAGATATAGGCGACTGGGAATTATTGCTTTTTATTGCCAGTGCTGCAAGTTATTTTTGGGTCACAGGAGTTATCCAATCATTGTTGCCTTTATTCAACAATAATACCAGTTATTTATATCGTAAACAAAGATTAAAGCAGAAGTCGCCGGAAATATTCAATTCATTCCTGTTATTATTGTTTTTTAGTTTTCTGATTGCCCTGACTTTTTATTTCTTACAGGGCACAATTCAGGTTTATCGCGGAGGGGAACCACTTCCCTATGCAAATTACTTGTTATTATATTTTATGTTAAGTAACCCGGTTAGTTTAATCGAATATATTTATTTACTCTATAATAAAGCAGGTCAGATATTAATGTATGGATTTGTGGTTTTTACGGCTCAGGTAATTTTTGTTGTTTACCCGGTGGTTTTAGGCTATGGCTTAATTATCGGAATATGGGGATTGATTTTAATAACAATAGTACGCTTCATTTGGTTATTGGTGCTGATAAGGAAATATTCAGAAATGAAATTTTCATGGCCTTTTATTAAAGAGCATGTGCAATTAGCTGCCCCTCTGGTGATAAGTACATTGTTAAGCGGCTCTGCCCAGTATATCGACGGGATTATTGTATCAGCAAAATTTCCACCAGAACGATTTGCTATTTTTCGTTACGGGGCAAAAGAAATGCCATTGGTAGTAACACTTGCAAGTGGCTTGAACAATGCCATGCTTTCTCAATTCAGTTCGATAAAAAAAATGAAATTCAGTCTTCTGACTTTAAAAAGACGTTCATTAAGGTTAATGCATATTTTGTTTCCCATATCTATACTTTTATTGCTATTCAGCAATGATATTTTCCCGGCGGTTTTTACCCAGCGGTTTCAACAAAGTTCCGGAATTTTTATGGTTTATCTTTTGCTTATCATCAGCCGTTTGCTTTTCCCGCAAACAATCCTTATCGGGTTGAAAAAAACGAAAGTTGTAATGGCGGCCTCGATGCTTGAAATTATTATGAATATCGGGTTAAGCCTTGCTATGATTCCTCGTTACGGAGTTGTTGGTGTAGCAGTTGCAACTGTAATTATATTTTTAGTCGAGAAACTTATTTTAATTGCTTATAACTATTTCAAACTTGGTATTAAACCAATTGATTATATTCCTATACGATGGTGGTTTATATATAGCATCCTGATAACTTCAATTTTTGTGTTAATTGATCACAAAATAATAATGTTGCCTTGAGCCACTAATAAATTGTATAATGCTTTGTAAAAAAAGAACTAACTCAAATAAATAGTAATTTTTGTACTTTAGCCCAATTTTTTAAATAATCAAAAATTATAAATATATGTACGATTATATCCAAGGGAAAATTACTGAACTGACACCTACTTATGTTGTTCTCGAAACTGGTGGAATAGGTTACATACTGCACATATCCGTGAATACTTATACTTCACTTAAAATTGATAGTATTGAAAAAATTTTTGTACATCAGGTTGTTCGTGAAGATGCCCATCTTCTTTATGGTTTCAGGGACAAAAAGGAGAGAGAAGTTTTCAGGATGTTAATTTCTGTTTCAGGCGTTGGCGCTAATACAGCACGAATGATACTTTCTTCACTTGCACCGGGTGAAGTGGCTCAAGCCATAACTACTGAAAACACGCGGCTTTTACAAAATATTAAAGGGATAGGTGCGAAAACTGCTCAAAGGATGATAGTAGATTTAAAAGACAAGATGGCTAAAATACAAGTTGTTGGAGAAAAAATAACGACCGAATACAATACTATAGCAGAAGAAGCGTTATCTGCATTGGTGATGTTAGGCTTCCAAAGATCGCAGGTTGACAAAGCTTTATCAGTAATCATTCGCGAATCGAAGGGGCTTTCTGTTGAGGAAATGATTAAGAGGGCATTAAAAGTATTGTAACTTATTTATTGATCGGGCTTGAGTAAGGTTTTTAAATATTTTCTTTCGGGTATAATTATTTTGTTCATCTGGACTGCATTTTTCAGTTCAAAGGCTTCGTTTTCTATTTTTCAAAATTCAGAAAGCCAGGAGCCGGATTCTGCTCTTGAAGACACCTTAGCAAATGTTAAAGCTGTAGGCCCTCAATTTAAGCTTAAACCCGATCCACTATATCCATCTGCTGACTTAAAACCAACTGATGGGGTTCAACTCAGGCGACCCGCGAACCTAAAAACAAATGTTGAATATAACACAGATACACGGCAATATGTGTTTACCAATAAAATAGGCAAAACTGATTACCGCCCGCCTTCAACAATGAATATGAAGGAATATGAGAATTATGAATTGCACAGGACAATCCGGGAATATTGGCAGTCGCAGGCTAATGGCGGAAAGACAGTCAACCAAAGGGGCTTCAGGCCATCGTTTAACCTGGGGAGTGAAGCTATGGACAAAATTTTCGGGAACAGTACTGTCAATATTGTCCCGCAAGGCCAGGCTGAGCTGATTTTTGGTGTAAATGTTTCAAAAACAGATAACCCTAATATACCTGTATCTTTAAGAAGTACACCATCTTTCACGTTCGATGAAAAAATCCAAATGAACGTTAACGGCACAATCGGCGACCGCCTAAAACTTGGAATAAGTTATAATACTGATGCCACTTTTGAATTTGAGAATAAAACCAAACTCGAATATTCCGGTAATGAGGATGACATTGTTAAAAAGGTAGAAGCAGGAGATGTAACTCTTCCCCTCCCAGGCACATTAATAACCGGAAGCCAGAGTTTATTCGGTATAAAAATGGAAATGCAGTTTGGAAAACTTACCGCTACAACTGTACTTTCGCAACAAAAGGGACAAACGCAGGTAATTAATATGAAGGGCGGCGCCCAGATAACTGATTTTGAAATTATGGCCGATGCCTACGAAGCCAACAAACACTTTTTTCTTGCCCATACTTTCAGGGATAAATTTGATGCTGCACACAATTATTTACCTAAAATTGCTTCTAATGTGACAATTTCGAGGATTGAAGTTTGGGTTACAAACAAAAAAGGAACCCTGCCGGATGCAATGGATATAGTGGCATTTACTGATTTGGGCGAAACCAAAAAATCGAATTTAAGTGATTCCTTAGATATTTCTATTTTTAGTCCCAATGGTTACCCTTCGGATAGCGCAAACAGCCTGTATTTATCAGTTATGCACGCAGTACAAAATCTGAACAAAGATCCTAAGGCAATTGACAGATTAAACTTTAAACATTTAATCAAAGGGACAAATTATGAGACATTGAACAAGGCCCGTAAGCTTGCAGATAATGAATATACAATAGACCGTGCCTTAGGATATATTTCATTAAGTGCTTCGCTTAATTCTGACGAAATACTGGCTGTGTCTTATGAATATACCGTTAATGGAGATAACAGTAAAGTATTCAAAGTAGGGCAGTTCGCGGCTGAAAATCCTAAGGGGCCATTGTTGGTAAAGTTAATTAAAGGCACAAATTTGTCACCGCATACTGTTACCTGGGATTTGATGATGAAAAACATATATTCTTTGGGCGGTTACGATATTAACAATGATGGGTTCTACTTGAATGTTGAATATCACGATGATATAAAAGGAAGTGATGTTAATTACCTTCCTGATGTAAATGATAAAACGGGCAACAAAATTATCCTTCTTTCATTGATGAACCTTGACAGGGTAAACTCGCAGATGCTGCCCCAGCCCGATGGTGTATTCGACTTTATTGACGGTGTCACGATTGATAAAAAATACGGAAGGATTATCTTTCCAATGAATGAACCTTTTGGTAAAGGACTTGATAATTTATTATCTAATAAAGGTGTTCCTAAAATTATCAGGGATGGATATCTATACCAGGACTTGTACGATTCCACCCAAACCAAGGCTAAACTCGATGCAGAAAAAGATAAATTTAAATTGAAAGGCACCTTTAAGGGCTCATCTTCTTCCGAAATAAATTTGAATGCCATGAACGTACCCCAGGGTTCTGTAAAGGTTACTGCCGGAGGCATCCCTTTGGTCGAGAACCAGGACTTCATCGTTGATTATGCTATGGGGACAGTGAAAATAATAAATAGTGGGATTATGTCTTCAGGCCAGCCAATCCAGGTTTCGCTTGAAAATAATTCGATGTTCAATGTTCAAACCAAGACTTTGGTAGGCACACATTTGAATTATAAAGTCAACGACGATTTCAATATTGGCGGCACTATCTTGAACCTCAATGAACGTCCTTTGACACAAAAAGTAAATATTGGCGATGAACCGGTATCGAATACTATTTGGGGCCTTAATTCGACCTACCGGACCAACTCGCAGCTATTAACCACACTTATCGATAAGTTGCCGTTTATTCAAACAAAAGAAATTTCAACAATTACACTTACAGGTGAATTTGCCGATTTAATCCCCGGATCGTCAAGCCTGATTGGTAAAAATGGTGTTGCCTATATAGACGATTTCGAAGGCAGTCAGAACCAGTTACGACCTGATATCCCCAACTGGCTGGTATCTTGCAAGTACCCTCCTTCTCAATGTCCTGAAGCTTTGTTGACAGATTCTTTACCTTATGGATTTCACAGGGCTAAATTTTCATGGTATTCAATCGATCCGCTTTTCTCGTTAAACAATTCTTATACTCCGGCCAATATAAAGAACAATAAAAGTATGCAGTCGAGCAACTACGTGCGCCCAATCGCACAGACCGAAGTTTTTCCCAACATTCAATCACAATACGGCGTAACACCTAATTTGCAGATTTTAAACCTTACCTATTATCCTTATTTAAGAGGCCCTTACAATTTTTCGACAAACCTTAATAAAAACGGGCAACTGAACCACCCGGAAAATTCTTGGGGAGGGATGATGCGCCCGATTACAAGTACCGATTTCGAAGCTGCAAATATTGAATACATCGAATTCTGGCTCATGGACCCGTTTATTGAAGATTCTTCAAACACTGGCGGTTCGATATACATTGACCTTGGGAATATTTCGGAGGATATTTTGAAGGACGGTTATATGGCAACAGAACAAGGCTTGCCAAATCCTACTGCTACTCTAAATACTGATACGGTTTTTTACAATTCTGTCTGGGGCCATGTACTTATAAACCCGCCAATGTCAAAGACATTCAGCCCCGATGCCGGCTCGCGAAGCTACCAGGATGTTGGCCTTGACGGGTTAAGTGATACTTATGAAAAGACTTTTTTTAAGCCTTATTTAGACAATCTTCAAAAAGTTGTTAGCCCTGATGTTTTCGCTAACCTAAGCAAGGATCCTTCAGGCGATGACTTTCATTATTTTCTTGGTTCAGATTATGATACTGCAAAAGCTACTATTATAGACCGCTATAAGGATTACAACGGGATGGAAAACAACTCTCCCGAAGCAAGCGGAAATAGTGTCGTGGTGGCATCGAGTTATACTTCACCCGACATGGAAGATATCAACAACGACAATACCATGAGCGATAACGAAAGCTTCTACGAATATCAGGTACCTATAGTCCCGGGGAATATGAAAATTAGCAAGAATTTTATTACCGACATTGAGAATGACACGCAGGACCCAAAGTTAAAATGGTACCAGTTTAAAGTCCCGATTGCAAATTATACTTCACAATATGGCGATATCGAAGATTTCAAATCAATACGGTTTATGCGTTTGTTCTTAAAGGGCTTTCAGCATCCGAACAATCTGTTAAAATCTACAACTTTTCGATTTGCCAAATTAGATTTAATCCGTGGCGAATGGCGTAAGTATGATAGCCCGCTTATCCAGGCAGAAGAAAGGATTACCAATCAGCCACCTTCAGAAGCGCTCGATATTCAGGCTGTTAATATTGAAGAAAATGCAAAGAAAACGCCGGTCAATTATGTGCTGCCTCCCGGGATAACAAGGGTTATAGACCCCAGCCAACCGCAATTGGTGCAGCTAAACGAGCAATCGATGGTGCTCAAAGTAACTGACCTTGGTGATGGCGATGCACTTGCAGCCTTTAAAACTTCAAATATCGATATGAGGCTATACCAGCACCTGCAAATGTTTTCGCATTGCGAAGCTATACCTGGTGATAAACTTAACGATCACGATTTAAGCGTATTCATAAGGCTCGGAACTGATTATACAGAAAATTATTATGAATACGAAGTCCCGCTGGTCGTTACAAAATCAGGTCCCAGGTTACAATCCGGCTATGTCATCTGATGTTGTTTGGCCATCGGCAAATAATTTCTATATCCCTTTGGATACTTTTACGACAATTAAAGAAGCGCGGGATGACGATCGCTCAGCTTCTATAATCCATCCTTACACAATAGTCAACGGGAACAGGAAGGTTACGGTTTGCGGGAATCCGACATTAAGCAGCGTGAAAACAATAATGATTGGTGTGCGCAACCCTGGCAACAAGAACAATCCCTATAAAAATGATGGTTTACCAAAATCGGCAGAGATTTGGGTAGATGAATTACGCCTTACTGATTTTAGTGATAAAGGAGGCTGGGCTGCAAATGCAAGGGCACAAATTAAACTTGCAGATCTGGGCACAGTGCGTATATCAGGCAGCACAAAGCAACCGGGTTTTGGCGGCATTGAAAGTACTATAGACTCAAGGGAAAAGGCTCAAACAAACCAATTTGATATTGCTACTGAACTTGAACTAGGCAAATTCTTTCCGGAGAAGGCTCAAGTGAAGATTCCAATGTATGCTTCCATATCTCAAACCCGTATCAATCCGCAATATAATCCATATGACCCAGATATTCTATTAGCAGTTGCATTAAAAAATAAAACAACTTCGCAGAAAGATTCTATTATAAGCATAGCACAGGATTTCACCCAACACCGTGCCATTAATTTCACAAATGTCAAAATAAACAAAGTTGGTAAAAAGCCGCATTTTTATGATCCGGCTAATTTTTCGATAACTTATGGCTATAATGATATTTTTGCCCATTCGCCAACTATACTGTATTCATACATGTACACGTATCAGGGAGGCTTTAATTATATTTTTAATAACCGTCCAAAAAACATAACGCCACTAAAGAACATAAAACTTTTTAACAACAGGATATTAAAGATATTTAGTGATATTAATTTTTATTATTCCCCAAACAGTGTGTCGTTTAGGACTAACATTATCCGCAATTACCACGAAACAGAGTTACGAAACCTTACGGGGGATAATTTGATTATTGAGCCGACTGTTGAGAAAAACATTACCTGGAACCGTACATACGATGTTAAATATGATCTTTCACGTGCTATAAAGATTGATTTTCTGGCAAATGTAATTGCTACAGTTGATGAAATTCCCGTCCGGTAAATAAAAATAATCCGTTATTGTATAAACACCAGATGGATACTATTAAAAGACAGCTGTTAGAAGGAGGCCGGATTACAAATTACAACCAGCAATTAAACATAAATTACCAGGTGCCTATAAATAAGTTGCCATTGCTCGACTGGACAAGCCTTAATGTGAGGTATGCCTCTACCTACGATTGGACTTATGTTCCAAAAACTGTTGTAAATGATACAGTAATCGATCTTGGCAATATAATTAAAAACTCACGCAATATACAATTAAACGCGAATGCAAATTTAACCAGCATTTATAATAAGATTGGCTTTATAAAAAACTTCCAGGATGCCGGCAAAGGAAAAAAGAAAGAGAAACCAAAGAAAATAGTGACTTTCGAACAGACATATTTTAAACTTAAAGATGGGGTTCCAAAAAGTATCTCGCACAAATTAGGTACACAGGATGTAAAAGTAACTGTTAAAGATGCAGATGGAAAAGAGATTAAAGGAAAAACTGAGATTGTCAGTGGAAACCGTGTTAAATTCACTCCTGAAAAGGATGTCACCAATGCTACAGTGTCTGTAGAAGGAAAGGTAGATGCGCCGGAAGACCCACTGTTCCTTTTAGCGAAAGGGACTATTAAAATATTGACAGGTATTAAGTCTATTTCTGGCACCTATAATCTTGTTCAGGGGACTACGCTGCCAGGTTATGAAGCAGGACAAAATAATAACCATGAAGCACAATTCTTCGGTTCAACAATGCACAACGGATCTATAGCCCCGGGTATTCCTTTTTTATTGGGCAATCAGCAATCAGGAGATAACCTGATCAATTCAATGCATTACCGTGGTTTGCTTACAGTCGATTCCATGTTCAATTCACTTGTCCTTACTTCAAAGAATACATCCATTAACCTGAGGCTAAATTACGAACCGTTTGATGGATTGCGGATCGACCTCAATGCAAACCATTCCTATTCGGAAAATAATTCCTGGAGTTTCAGCAACCATGATCCAAATAAACTAAATTCACCTACATCATTACCAGTCACAACAGGTAATTTCTCAATGACCATTATTTCATTCCAGTCCTTTGAGAGCCTTTCACAATCAAGTGGTTTCAGGTTTAAAGTATTTATTTTATTCGAAAAAAACAGGCCACTGTTCAAAATCGATTGAATCAGCAGGCTACAGCCCGTTATCCGGAATACTATGATTTAGCAAAAACAGATAGCGGAAGCTTTACTACTAATTCACAACAAGTACTCATTCCGGCCTTCCTGGGAACCTATGGCGGCTATGGAGCGAATAATGTACCATTGGATTTGTTCCCTGGGATTTCATTTATTCGTCCCAACTGGAGGGTTAGTTACGATGGTTTGTCTAATATACCTATTGTCCAGGAATATCTGCGTTCTGTAACATTAACCCATGTTTACTCTTCAACCTACAATATTGGTTCTTTCGTTTCTAATTTAGAATATGATCCTTCATCAGACGGTTTCAGTTATATTCGCGATGTACTTACCTATAGCTGGATTCCACAGTACGCTGTGAGTACCGTGATGATAACCGAACAATTTAGCCCACTGATAGGAGTTGATATGGCCTGGAAAAACAATTTATCGACGCGTTTTGAATATAAGAAAAGCAGAAGCTTATCACTTAGCCTTTCAGATGATGCTTTATCTGAGATGGATTCAAAAGAATATGTGGCCGGTGTTGGTTACAAGATCAATCAGGTACCACTTATATTTACTACAATTACCGGGGCACAATCGACAGTAAAAAGCAATATCAATTTACGGACCGATGTAACACTGCGGGATGATATTACTTTATTGCGCAGATTAGATGTTGATGATCCTGAAATATCTGCAGGAAACTGGAGTTTGAAGATATCTGTCTCCGCAGATTATGCTTTAAGCGATAAACTTAATATTCGTGTGTTTTTCGATCAGCTGAGAAATGACCCGCGAATTGCAAGTTCATTTAAAACGACCAATACTAATGCTGGTTTCAGTATCAGGTTCACTTTAGCCCAATAATTTGGTTTTATCTTGAATTTACCTAATTTTGCTTCTGAAAACATAATTTAAAAACAATGTTAAACCTAAACCATGAATATACCAGCGAACCTTAAGTACACCAAAGATCATGAATGGATCAGGATTGAAGGTGAAGTTGCCACAATAGGTATTACCGATTTTGCCCAAAATGAATTGGGCGATATAGTTTTCGTTGAAATTGAAACTATAGGCAAAACTTTAAATAAAGAAGAAGTTTTCGGGACTATTGAAGCTGTAAAAACAGTGTCTGACATGTTTATGCCGGTTGCCGGGTATGTGACAGAGAAAAATCCATTGCTTGAATCGCAACCTGAAATTGTAAATAAAGACCCCTATGCTGATGGTTGGATAATAAAAATAAAAATTACCGACATATCGCAATTGGCAGGATTAATGGGCGCTACTGCCTATACGGCATTAATAGGTGTATAAGCAGAGGAGTTTCATGAAACTTTTCCACTGATGTAAATTATAATACTTCTGTAACCGGCGTATTTACAAATTTATATTCCAGGAAGTTTAGTGAAGGAGCAGCAGAAATTTTAATATAGCATGTGTACTTGAACATCCATCGCAATCGTAAGGAAGGAAACCCGCGTTTCAAGTAAGCAGCTAAATAAGGATGAACTCGTATATGAATAAATTTAACCTTTTCCTTTTCAATAAAATTGGTTAGCGATATTTCTAATTCTTTTTCGAGCAAAATACTTGGTGTAATCTCTCCAGAACCTTTACAGGTAGGACATTTCTCAGTAGTGTCGATATTCATTTCCGGACGCACCCGCTGGCGTGTAATTTGCATCAGGCCGAATTTACTCAAAGGCAGAATATTGTGCCGCGCCTTTTGATCGACCATCAGGTTCTTCATCTTTTCGTAAACCATTTGCTTGTGCTCATTCGATTGCATATCGATAAAATCGACAACAATTATACCGCCCATATCGCGAAGCCTTAACTGTCTGGCAACTTCTTCGACGGCTGCAAGGTTCACTTCAAGTGCATTTGTTTCCTCGTCATTCGCAGCTTTCGAACGATTGCCACTATTAACATCTATAACATGCAACGCTTCGGTATGCTCAATTATTAAATATGCACCTGTACGTATTGAAACTGCTTTTCCAAATAAAGACTTAATCTGTTTTTCAACACCAAAATGTTCGAAAATTGGTTCGTGGCCGGAATATAACCTGACTATTTTTTCTTTCTCAGGTGCAATTGTACTAATATAATCCTTAATTTCCTGGTAAGAAGTTTCTTCATTCACAAAAATATTACTGAACGATCCATTGAGCGCATCACGCAATATTGCAGAGGTACGGCTGACTTCACTAATAACCAGCCTGGGAGAATCAGCGCCTTTAATCAGTTCAAATGCCGTTTCCCATTTTTTTATCAGACTGCGCAATTCAGCATCAAATGTGGCTACTTTTTTTGCTTCAGCTACTGTTCTGACTATTAAACCATAATTCTTTGGCTTGATACTATATAAAAGAGTTTTAAGTCTTTTCCGTTCTTCATCAGATTCAATCTTTTGCGAAACTGAAACTTTATCAGAAAATGGGATTAATACAATATTCCGTCCAGCTAAAGAAATTTCGGAACTTAACCGTGGCCCTTTTGTCGAAATTGGCTCTTTTACTATTTGCACAAGAATAAGTTGCCCGGGAGTAAGAACATTTGCAATTTTTCCGTTTTTGTCAATGTCGGGCTCATTTTTAAACTTTTGAAGTAATGGTGTTCTACCTTTTTTTATCAAGGCAGCCTTTAAAAATTTATTCAGTGATAATATCTAAGGGCCTAAGTCGAGGTGATCGGGGCGATTAACGGCCAGTGTTATTGCCGCTAAACCATCGTATTGCTTGTTTCTTTTTCCGTTGGTGGATTTCATTTGTCTCGCGGATTTCACAGCCCAAGGTGCCACGCGAGCACTTCTCGGCACTGGACCGCGCGCTCCGCTCGGCGCAGAATCGGGGCGATCTGATTGCCGTCAATATGGGCAGCATCGCCTACCCCGATCTGGATGCCGAGGTCGCGGACCTGCTGCTCGCGTGGGAAGGGGCGCACTTTGTCCTCTGCTGCGGTTGCTACGGCGATCGCTTCTTCCTGTCGCTGCGCACCGAGCCCAGCGAACGCCGAGCCGGCACGTTGATGAGACAGCTCATCAGCTCGGAGGGCGCCCGGGGGTCACGGCACCATGGCGGGTGGGCGCATACTA
>CAVSGB010000141.1:0-11541 GCA_963726845.1 uncultured Bacteroidota bacterium
GCGATAATAATTGTAGAATTCAGCCGAAATAACCAGGAAGAAATAAAGGAATTGGCTGTTTCTTTGGAAAATGATATGCGGTTAAATAATCTTGGCTATTATTATCCATTGGTTATTGGAGAAGATGTGAATAAAGTATGGGCATTGCGTAAAGCAGCATTGGGATTATTGTCAAATATTCCAGGAGACGCAAAACCGGTTTCATTGGTAGAAGATACTGCTGTATATGTCGAAAAATTACCTGATTACATTGCTGAATTTAAAAAAATACTTGAAAGATATAAATTAACTTGTGTGTATCATGCCCATATTTCGACTGGTGAGTTGCATCTTAGGCCGATCTTAAATTTAAAAGATAATGAACATGTAAAGATTTTCAGAAGCGTCGCGACAGAAGTAGCATGTCTTGTGAAAAAGTATAGAGGATCATTGAGTGGCGAGCATGGCGATGGTCGCTTGCGTGGTGAATTTATACCGATAATAATTGGTGAAAAGAATTATGGATTGGTTAAAGAAATAAAACATTTCTGGGATCCAAATAATATTTTCAACCCCGGTAAAATTGTTGATACACCTTTAATGGATAAGCAATTACGTTATGTACCCGGTAAGAAAATAAAAAAAATTGAAACATATTTTGACTTTAGTGATACTCAAGGCATTTTACGTCATATTGAAAAATGCAATGGTTCAGCCGATTGCAGAAAATCTGAGATAATTGGAGGCACTATGTGCCCGAGCTTTATGGCTACCAGAAATGAATTGGCTACGACAAGTGCCAGGGCGAATATTCTTAGAGAATTTCTGACAAATTCAATAAGGAAAAACCCATTTGATCATAAAGAAATAAAAGATGTTTTGGATTTGTGCCTGTCATGCAAAGCATGTAAAGCTGAATGTCCATCAAATATAGATATGACTAAACTTAAGGCAGAATTCTTACAACAATATTATGATGTTCATGGAATACCGGTTCGCTCAAGGTTTATAGCAAATATGCCATTTTTTTATAGGCTTGGATCGGCAGCTCCTGCATTTTTTAATTTTCTTATTACAAATAAAAGGCTTGCAGGATTAATAAAAAAGGGGATAGGCTTTGCATCAGAGCGAAATATTCCAACGTTGGAGGGTTTAACTGTTAAGAAATGGTGCAAAGGAAATTTAAGACAATTAAATAATTCAGTACAAAACCCAATCAAAGAGGTTTGTTTATTCATTGATGAATTTACAAATTATACCGACACCATAGTTGGGATAAAAGTAATTAAGTTATTGACAAAATTAAACTATAAAATAGTTATTGCCAATTGCAATGATAGTGGGCGTACAAGCTTCTCTAAAGGCCTCTTAAAAAAGGCGAAAAGAATATCAGTTACAAATGTAATTTGTATAAAAAATACAATAAATTACAACATACCACTCATAGGAATAGAACCTTCTGCTGTATTATGTTTCAGGGACGAATATCCTGAAATAGTACCCATGTCAATGAAAGCGGATGCCATGAAGATTGCTTCAAATACATTTTTAATTGAAGAATTTATTGCCCGGGAAATCTTAAACGGAAATATAAATGCAGATAGTTTTGTTGAAGATTTCAAAGAAATTAAGTTACACGGCCATTGCTATATTAAAGCAATTTCCAGTACAAAACCCGTTATATCAATCTTATCATTACCTAAAAACTACATTGTCACAGAATTGCCTACCGGATGTTGCGGGATGGCAGGTTCATTTGGATATGAGCACTATGACATATCGATGAAAATAGGAGGAATAATATTATTCCCATCAATAAAAAAACTGCCAGATGAGGTAGTTATTGCAGCTTCAGGAACAAGTTGCCGTCAACAGATACTTGATGGTACAAATAGAAAGGCAATGCATCCTGTTGAGATACTTTTTGATTCATTGAAATAATTCAATCCTATCTAACATAAAATTATTGCGTAAACCCCAAAATACAATTGTAACTGTAATGTGTGTTACATATGTAACACACAAAAATACATTAACTTATACGTCTGTATATCTGCTTATTAAATTATATTAATTAGCTTTATAGTTTAATACAAATTGTTTTTTGATTACATTTTAGCAACAAATAAGCAATAAAATATGCTTTATTACTTATGTATTAGTATTTTAACATAATGTAATAGAACTAAAGATTGAGTTTCATATAAGGTAATTTCAAATATTTATCATTAATTACAATACAATATCATTTGGTTAACTAAAATCTGAATAGAACGCTGATGAAACTGATACTTCGTAACGCGGATTTTACGGATTTAATCCGCGTTATCTGCGTTCCATTCTTAACTTTACGATTTTGAATTACAATATATGAGTAAAAAGGGGATTTGTTCTAAAGATTCATTTAGAATCTATAAAGTTATTACAGGGTAATCTTTTCTGTTTTATCAGCGTGCTGATCTTTAAAAGAACACGGATGACGTAGACGCTTTGCATCGCGGATAAATACAAATTTTAATAAATATTGATTATTCTATTTATTAACAAATACTTAGTTCAAATCTTGTACAATGCGTTTTTAATGATAATTAAAGCTACTTCCATGTCGTATAAGTAAAAAGAAGCCCTTTGACTTCGCTCAGTGTTACCAGAAATCAAATATGAAGGATGACGACACCATATGATTGAAACTCCTTCGCTAATTAACAATTGCTTCTTATTTCTAATATTAGTCGAAAAAAGCATAAAAGCATTTTTAATTGTGATTTGTCCTATAATTACATACGGCAATAATAAACTATCTAAAAAACAATTTATAAATACATTAATAAGCAGTCATTTACAAACATTAACCATGACGGACGATAAGTTTTTTACTTGAATTACAAATGTGAATTTCATTATTTTTAATAAAAGTACAAATGTAAACCTGTAATTAATTATATTTGTGAATACCTTAATTACATGCGTGAACGTATTATAAAATTTTTGGAACTTGAGAACCTGACTTCTGCTAAATTCGCTGACGACATTGGGGTTCAGCGGTCAAGTGTGTCTCATATTTTATCCGGAAGAAACAATCCCAGCTATGAATTTATTCAAAAAATTCTATCAAAATATAAATTTATCAGTGCTGAATGGCTTATTATGGGAACTGGAAATATGGTGAAAACCATAAAGCAGGGAGATCTTTTCGAAAATGTCATGTCATCAGTTAAAATTCCTGAGCCTGTTTTAGATAAAGAAACAAATATCGAAGCCAAAACGGAACAAAAACCTGATTTCATTTCAGAATCAGTTGATAATAAAATAATTGAGCCTTCAACAAATGAACTAAAAAAATCTTACTTTCCAAATAAACAAATCGAAAAAGTGATAATATTATACAACGATAAAAGTTTTACTTCTTATAATCCAGAGAAAGAGTAAATTTTACGTCATAAAAGATTCGAACAAACAACACACTTCAAAAACTGGTTACTTCAGAATATAATTTTTAAGTAATTCTATCCAATAAATATTAATTTTGCCCTTCGGAAATATGTTTTACTGCACAATCGTCAGTGATAGAAACTAATTTGCTGATCGTTGTTCCTAAAAAGAAAAAAGTGGAAGTTGAAATTTTAAGATACACCGATTTAATAAAGTACTTAGAGTTTAAGAGTTTAAACGGAACCAGGAGTATTGACACGTTAATCAATAAAACTTCTGTCATTCTTCCAAAAAATTTAAAAAATGAATTTGCAATTCATGCTAAAGATTTAAAATTCAGGTCTTTAATTAATGAAAGAATATATAACATAAAATACTACAATACATTTTGCTTTAATATCTTAAATATTCTGATTAATAAGCTTGGTTTAAAAATTTGTCATATAAATGAGAAATACTTTGATGAAACTTTTTTGTCATCAAAAGTTAGTGACCAAATAAATATAAGTCTTAATAAATCAATAACAGATAATTGTGCTTTTATTATAAAAAATAAGGATACAAACCTAGTTTTTAGTTTCGGTCATCAAACAGCTAAAAAATTAACGGATTTATCCAATCTTATTTATTCAATTGACAATAATAGATATGTATACATTCATATCGTAATATTTAAAAATTCTGAAGAACTACATGAAGCCAGGCAGGTGCATAATGCTACTATATATAAAAGATGTTTTTTTACTTCATTTGATAAAATTTGTAAGAATGTAATTGACATTGATAAAGGCTTATATGAAAAAATATTTTCATTAGAATGGGATTTTTGGAAAATCAAAAATAAGTTTCAAAATACAGCAGATTTGCAGAACATTGAAATTATCGATAACATACCTGTCGGTACAGAAGAATCCAAATTATATAAATTGACTTTTAAAACGGCAGACTCTATTGATATTTTGCCTGGTCAGTTCATCATGATTGATACTTTAAAAGAGCGACAAAAAGAAATATCAGATCATGATAAAGAAAAAATAATCGATTCCTTTTCCAGTATAAAACCAGATAATTATAATGATTTAAATACCAGTCGACTATCCTATTTAAAACGACCATTTGGAATTTACAGGACATATTTTGAGAACTTTAATTATGATTGTTCATCAAAACTTAATTTAGTAAAAGACCTGGCGGCTATTTTGTACACAGTAAAACCCAATAAGTTTGAAATATTATATAAAGTATTGGATGGCGGCATAGGCACGAATGAATTAACCAGGCTGGTGAAAGATGATAAAGTCGAAATATTGGCCCCGCTTGGAAAAATATTTGATTTAAGAAAAATTATAAAAGGAGAAATTGATGAAATCCATATTGTGGGTGGTGGAGTAGGTATTGCACCACTGGTTTACCTGGTACAAATGCTGAGTTATTTTAATATGAATGTGAAAGCATTTATTGGCATTGAAAAGTATAGTTCCCTTTCTTATTTTGAATCAGATATAGATCCATTGAGTTTTACCGGAACCGGCAGAAACGCAAAGATATATGTAGACGATTTAAAATTTCTGGGATTATCTGAAACATCAGATATTTATATGTCATTACTGAGTGATTCTGATGATGTGCAAACAACTGATATTAAAAATGTATTTAAAGGCTGCTTTATTACTGAACCTTATGCAGAATATCTAAAAGAACATAATAATTTAAAAATTCTTACTTTTACTTGTGGCCTTTGCCTATGATGCATAAGGTACATAAAATAACAGCCCAATATAGTATTAAATCGTATGTTTTAATGGAAAAACGGATGGCATGCGGAATTGGTGTCTGCTTTTCCTGTGTTTGTAAAACAACTGTAAATGGCGAAAACCATTATTCCCGGGTGTGTATAGATGGCCCTATTATCGAATCAAAACTAATAAATTGGAATGAATAAAAGTCTTAGTGTAAGAATAAAAAACATTGAATTAAAAACACCACTTTTAACTTCTTCAGGTACATCTGGAAGCAGGGATGAAATTAATCTATTGCAAAACAGGGAAAAAGTCTTAAAATCTTTAGGAGCTTTTGTGACAAAAGGTGTATCAATTAATAAAAGCCTTGGAAACAAGGATCCCAGAATTGTAGAAGTCAGGTCCGGCATACTAAATTCAATTGGATTACAAAATAAAGGCGTAAAAAAATTTTTTGAAGAAGATGTCCCGGAATTAAGAAAGTATAAAATACCAATTATTGTCAATATTTCTGCAAGTACGATTGAAGAGTTTGGAGAGTTGGCAGATATAATTAAAACCAGTGATGTGAATAATTCAATAAGTGGTTTGGAAATTAATGTTTCATGTCCAAACATAAAAAAAGGAGGTGCTGCATTTGGTGCAGATCCTCAATTAGTTGAGTTAGTCGTTAAAGAAATTAAATCAAAAGTCCATGATTCATTTTGCATAATTACCAAACTCAGTCCAAATGTTACTGATATCACGCAAATTGCAAGAGCGGCAATCAATGGCGGGACTGATGCCTTATCGATGATTAATACATTGAGAGGCATGGCAATTGACACAAATAATATGAAACCGATTTTGGGAAATCAGATTGGCGGATTGTCCGGTCCCTGTATTAAACCTGTTGGATTATATATGGTTTATGAGTGTTTTAGAAGTATACCGGAATGTAAAAGAAAAGAAATTCCAATTATTGGCATAGGTGGAATTTCAAACTCCAACGATGTTTTGGAATACATTCTGGCCGGGGCTACTGCCGTTGGTATTGGAACGCAATGGTTTATAAATAATACTATTTTTGAAGAAATTTACGCTGATCTAACTAAATATTTATCAGATAAAAAGCTATCCATCGCCGATTTAATTGGGAAAGCAAATGCTGAACAATAAAAATAATTTAAAGCAATTTATCTTTTTTCAGATTTATCAGGCTTTATTTACCGGATCCCTGAACTTGTTAAAAAAGTAAATCAAACCAGCCATAGCCTTTCGATGTGCACAAACATAAAATTCTTTTCAAAAAAAATCATTTTAAACATTAAGTTCTGCATTGTCATAAAAATTAAATTTTTACTTTTGACCCCTTAAACAAAATGGTCAAAAAGGATGTTTATATTTTGATTTTTTTTAATCATACAAAATAATGGTACAATTGACACATACTGGCGAAAATATTGAGAAAATGTCAGATATTCTTGGGGCTGCACAAAAAAGGTTCGGCTTATATGGCTTAGAGAAAACAACTATGAGTGAAATTGCAGCCGATGTAAATATGTCGAAAGGCTCAATATACTATTATTTTCCTGATAAGGAGCAACTTTACAAAGCTGTGGTAGAAAAGGAACATGATGAATTCTTGCAGAAAGTTAAAGAAAGGATTGCTGAATTGACCGAACCTGATGAGATGTTAAAAGAATATGTAAAAATTAACCTTGCATTTTTTCGGACCCTTCTAAACTTAAGCCGCACACGAATGAATGAAATTACTGGTTTAAGTCCTTTTATGAAGGAAATTGTAACAGAACACAGGAAAAAAGAACAAAAACTTCTGATAGACATTTTTAAAAAAGGTTCACAAAAAGGTAGCTTCGTTTTACATAACCATGAAGAAGTAGCTATATTGTTCCTTGATTTAATGCGAGGGCTTCGAAGGATAATTATTGGAAAAAAGGAGATTTTTTACCTTGAAAATGAAGAATATCTGGAATTGGTTAAAAAGGTAAATCTTTTCACAGAAATTTTTACCAAAGGTTTGAACTGCAAATTTTAAAATTAATTTATATATTAAAATTGTTATGGAGAAGACTGAAAAGAAAAGAAACAAAAAAGTTTACATCCCTTTGATTACTGTAATTGCAATTGTTTTGTTTGCAATGGGTTACTGGTATCGTCAATATATTTTATATATTTCTACCGATGACGCACATGTAGATACAGATATTGTTGCAATGAGCCCAAAAATTTTGGGACGAATAACCCATTTGTATTACCAGGAAGGCGATACTGTGAAAGCAGGTGCCCTTGTGGCTGAATTAGACAGTTCCGATTTACTTTCGCAAAAAAGACAGGCAATTGCTGCCCGGGGCAGGGCAATTGCGAACCAGTTGCAAAGTGAAGCCCGGTTTGTTTACGATCAGGTAAATATTAAGGTTCAGGAAGTTAACTTGGCAAAAACCAAAGATGATTTTGAAAGGGCAAAAAGTCAAATTGCCGGAGACGTTATTTCACGGGAACAATATGACCATATTCAAAAAGCCTATGAAACATCTAAAGCCCAATTGGATGCTGTTAAAGTTCAGCTTGAGGTTTCAAAAGCACAAATTGGAACATCTATTGCGGCAGTGGAAAGCGCAAAATCACAAATTGGTGTCATAACACAACAAATTACCAATACAAAGTTATATTCACCAGCCAACGGGGTTATTGCGAAACGCTGGTTACTGGATGGTGATATCGCCCAACCCGGACAATCAATTTATACCATTACAGAAAATAAAGATATGTGGGTAACTGTTTTTCTCGAAGAAACGAATATTGCCCATACTTATATCGGGCAAAAAGCAATATTTACAATAGATGCTTTTTCAGGTGTTTATTTTACGGGAAAGGTTTTTTCGATTGGAGCCAATACAGCTTCGGTATTCTCATTAATTCCGGCAAACAATGCTTCGGGGAATTTTACAAAAGTTACACAACGGGTTCCGGTAAAAGTTTCGATTGATAGCGTAAGCAATGGCCAATTAATATCTTATAATATTTTATCAGGAATGTCAGTTGTAATTAAATTGGTAAAGGATTAATTATGCGCAAGGTTTCACCAACGCATCGTATCAGGCGTTTTATCAGGAAACGCGATTCGTCATTTCATCCGAAAAACCTTAATTACAAATGGTGGTTGCTCGCCAATGTAATGATTGGCACTTTTATGGCGGTTCTTGATGCCACTATTGTTAATGTCGGGCTGCCAAAAATTATGGCATCTTTTGGTGTTGGAATTGATAAAATAGAATGGATTATTACTGCATATATGCTTGCAATGGCTGTTATGCTTCCAACTGCCGCATGGCTTGCCGATAAATTTGGTTATAAAAGGGTTTATTTTCTCGGCTTGCTTTTATTTACTTTCGGTTCATTTCTCTGTGGAATGTCGTCCGACGAAAACATGTTGATAATTTCGCGTGTAATCCAGGGCCTTGGAGCAGGAGCTATTCAACCTATTGGAATGGCGATTATAATTCGCGAATTTCCTGCCCGTCAACGAGGTGTTGCCCTTGGATTCTGGGCTATTTCTGCTGCTGCATCCGTTTCTTTTGGCCCCTTGATCGGAGGTTTCCTGGTTGACAATTTTAGCTGGCAATTGATATTCGATGTGAATGTCCCGGTTGGTATTATAGGGCTTTTGGCAACAGTTATTATCCAGAGGGAATATAAAAACCCTAAAGCAAGAAATTTTGATTATGTCGGTTTTTTTTCAGTAAGTTTATTCCTGCCACTTATTTTATTTGCATTGACAGAAGGCAATGCGGCTACAAATTCTCAAGGTTGGTCTGCGCCCTATATATTAATATGTTTTGCAATTTCCATAATTGCCCTGGCTGTTTTTATTACCAATGAACTAACTGTCGATGAACCATTAATAGATTTACGGTTACTAAAAAACCATAATTTTTACATGGGCAATATTATCATTTTTATATTTAGCATGGGGATGTTCGGAAGTACCTTTTTGCTTCCCATGTATCTTCAGAACTCATTAAACTATACAGCAATACAATCAGGTGCAGTTTTTCTTCCGGTTGGGATAATACAAGGTACCATGTCTCCAATTTCCGGGTTGATGGGAGATAAGATAAACCCGAAAATTCCGATTGTTATCGGGGTTATCTTGTTGTCATTTTCATTATATTTAAATTCTTCCCTGTCATTTCTGACAGAACACCATTATATCATGCTCTCTCTATATATTCGTGGTTTTGCAATGGGTATGATGTTTACTCCGTTAAGCTCAACTTCGCTTTCTGAAATGCCGCGTGATAAAATGGCACAGGCATCAGGGATTACCAATGTTATACGTCAATTGGCGGGGAGCTTTGGAGTTGCAGTTTTAGCTACGCTTTTAACCACAAGGGTTTCATACCATTCTCAAATGTATGGACAGGCCATGGATCCACATTCACAAACCTATAAGAATGTTTCGGCCAATATTGCCAATCATTTAGAAATTGATGCCGGAACACCTCGTTTCCTGGCAAATCGCCAAGGCCAGGTTTTTATAACTATGCAGGCAAATAAAGAGGCATATATCAGCGGTGTTGATGATGATTTTTTAGTAGCTGGAGCTATTACCATTATTGGTTTAATTCCGGTTTTCAGGCTTCATACGAAGAAGAAACAGCAAGACAAAAATTCTAAACCTGTACCGATTGAGTAAAAATATTTACTTATAACAAATTATAAATAATAAATAATAAATAAAAAAGGAATACGAAATGAACGCAAAATTCTTATCAAAATACCTGATTTTAAAACCAAAGTTTTTCTTTGCATTGGATCCTGAAAAATGTCAACATACAGTCAAAAATATTTGTATTTTGGAAATCAGCATTAAAGCAGTTTTATTTTTATTCACATTATTGCTATTATCAAATTACACCTATTCTCAAAACAGGGATACTTCCATAATATTAAAAGGCGATTCGCTCACTTTAAGTAAGTTGATTAAACAGGTGGTTGAAAATCACCCGTCAATAAAGGAAGCAGAAGAAGCTTTATATATTGCCGATGCAAAAATCGGGCTTGCCAAAGCTGGGTATTTGCCTAATATTGATGCAACGGGAAATTTCACAAGAATTGGGCCTGTTCCCGCAATATCATTACCGGTTTTCGGCACATTTAAAATGGCGCCGGCTAATAATTATAATGCTGCTTTGGAATATGAACAAACCATTTACGACTTTGGTAAGACTGCCAAAGATGTAAACCTGGCAAATGAAAATAAAAACTTAAATCATTTGTCAATTGAACAACTTAAGCAATCAATGTCAATGACTGCAACGAATAGTTATTATTCTTTGCTTTTTATCCAGGATGCGATTGAAATAAAGGATGAAGATTTAAGAACGTTGAATGGCCACTTGGAATATATTCAAAAGATGAACGCAACGGGTTCGGCTACGCAATATGAAATTCTTGCCACACAGGTCAGGATTTCGAATGTTGAAAGTGAGAAAATTGATTTGGAAACAAGCCGGGAAGTTCAATTGTCAATCATCAATTCATTGCTTGGACAACCTGAAAAAACAGTTTTTTTTGTAAAAAAGGAACTGGATACAAAATTACCCGAAATTGTTCCCGATTCGTTGGTTTCTTATGCATTTGCCCATCGCGATGAAATGAAAGTGGCACACGAAAAATCAGCCCTTGCTGAACTTCAGTATAACTTAAAACAAGCTTCGACAAATCCGACAATCAATTTTTATGCTTCCGGTGGATGGAAAAATGGGTATTTTCCGGATTTAGACCAGGGAAACTTAATTATGTCGCCGGAGTTAGCCTTAATGTACCGCTTTTTGATGCCAATCGCAAAAAAAACAATTTATTGATCGCAAAATCTGATATACAAAATTGCAATTACGAAGTGGATATTACCGGTCGTAAAATTACAACCGAGGTAGTCCAGGCTGAAGCAAATGTCAATTCGGCAGGTAAGAAAATGAAACAATTTTCGTTACAATTAGAAAAAGCCAATAAGGCATTGTCGTTAGCTGAAATTAAATTTAAGGCAGGCGTAATTACCAACCTCGATTTGCTCGACGCTACCTACGCTGTTTCTGAAAGCAAACTCTTGCTTTTGAAATCGCAGATAGATTATATTTCAAATATTTTTAACCTTAAAAATGCAATTGGGGACAGGTTGTATTAATCAATTACTTTATTTTAATTTATTTGCCAGGCTTACTGAACATATATCCAGTAACCCCTGAAATGTGGATTCATCGTTATGCTTGTAAGTACTTGATGAAAAGTTTCCGACTTTGATATCTTTCGATTCAAATTCTATTTCATTTTTCGATTTTGAAACATACGAACAATACCTACTCAACGAGTAGGTTACAAAACATAT
>CAVSGB010000142.1:0-17999 GCA_963726845.1 uncultured Bacteroidota bacterium
CCTGGCTCTCCTTGGATGAAAAATCGATTTTTTTTCTGATCAATATTTTCTTTAGTACAACTTAATATTATGTTATCAATAAGTTCGATAGCATCCGGATTGTGTTTAATTGCCAATAAGTTACCTTGAAGCGCTTCCTCCAAAGTATTAAAATGAATACAAACCAAACCTTTTTCTTTTGGAGGCAGAGATACTAAGTTTAACTTTATTTCTGTAATAATCATCAGCGTACCTTCTGAACCGGCAATAAGTTTACAAAAATTAAATGGAATATCAGAATTCGAATATACATGGCTATCTAACAATAGATCTAATGCATAACCAGTATTTCTTCGTCTTAACCTGCGATCAGGAAATTCTTCCTTTATTGAATTTTGATATTCCGGATTTGATAAAATATTTTTTATTTGCCTGTAAATATTGTTTTCTAATTTATTTCCAATACATTTTTCTTCAAATTCTTCATTACTGCACTTTTTAAAAACCACTTCACTACCATCACTTAAATATCCTTTTATTTCCAGCAAGTGATCACGTGTACTTCCATACAATAATGAGTGCGCGCCACAAGCATTATTTCCTACCTCCCACCTATCATACACCTATTCGAAGTAGATGTTTCAGACCCAAAGAAAAGCCCATGCTTTTTAATGTACAAATTCATTTCATCAAGAACAACACCTGGTTGAACCTTTATCCACTTTTCATCAATATTTACTTCAAGTAAATTATTGAAATACTTTGAAAAGTCGATAATTATACCATTGCCAACAACTTGCCCTGCCAATGATGTTCCGGCAGTTCTAGGTGTAAGCCCAATTTTATAATTATTTGCACATTCTATTAGTTTACGGATATCATCTGAGGATTTTGGATAAATAACTGCAAATGGAATTTCGCGATATACTGAAGCATCTCTAGCATAAACAAGTAAACTAGAAATATCATTCATTACGTCACCATCAAGAACCAAAGAATCAAAGATTTTGTTTTTATCTTTTTTACTTTTGTATATCATCATTTATTTTAATTAAACATCGTTAAACTTGAACGAATAATATGTATTTATGTAGTATAATAGGAATAAAATTTTTATGTTATGTAATTGAATTTTGCAAAATAAATCCTAAAATTCATTCCTTATTAAAATAGACAATGGTAAATTTTGTATAATTTTACAACTTTATTCTAAAATAATATAAAAATCTGATATACAATGAATTTATTAGAAGTTATTAAACAAAATGCAATAAAGCATAATAAAAGGATAGTTTTACCAGAAGGTTTAGAAGAAAGAACAATTAAAGCGGCAAATTCTATAATTGAAGAAGGGGTTGCCAAGATTACATTAATAGGAAACCGGGGAAAAATTCTGGAAAAAGCAAAAAGTTATGGCCTGAAATATATCGATCAAGCAATTATAGTCGACCCTCTTAAGCATGCAAAAAAGGAACAGTACATTGATTTAATGGTTGAGCTGCGCAAAAATAAAGGTCTGACAAAAGAAGAAGCCGGTAATCTTATCGAAAACCCGCTTTATTTAGGTACAATAATGATTAAAAACGGAGATGCGGATGGAGAAGTTGCTGGCGCTATGAATGCAACAGGTGATGTATTAAGGCCTGCATTTCAATACGTTAAAACGCTACCTGGTATAACAGTCGTATCTGGCGCTTTTATTATGATTTTAAAAGATAAAGAATTTGGCGAAGAAGGGATGCTAATTTTTGCTGATTGCGCAGTGCACCCAAATCCAAATGACAAAGAGCTTGCAGAGATTGCTGTTGCAACAGCACGAACAACCATAGCGATAGCAGGTTTCGAACCTCGGGTCGCTATGTTGAGTTTTTCGACAAAAGGTAGTGCCCGTCATGAAATGTGCGATAAAGTAATTAGTGCTACAAAATTAGCTAAAGAAATGTCCCCTGATTTAAAAATAGATGGTGAGTTGCAAGCTGATGCTGCAATAATTCCATCTATTGGTAAAAGTAAAGCACCAGGTAGTGAAATTGCCGGTACTGCAAATGTGCTTATTTTTCCAACTCTCGAATCTGGCAATATTGCATACAAATTAGTACAGCGCCTTGCACATGCGGAAGCAATAGGCCCTGTTTTACAAGGAATGGCAGCACCTATTAACGATCTTTCAAGAGGTTGCTCAGTTAGTGATATCGTAAACTTAATTGCTATTACTTCGAATCAGGCAGCTGGCATTTAGCCGGCTTTTTTAATAATTAATTGAAATTATTTATGGCCGAATCATTAGAAGATTACGCGTTGACCCGCAAAATACAGAGAAAAGGAACAATTCAAAATATTGGTATTGTTGGATGTGGAGAAATGGGCCAGGAAATTTGCCGAATTGTCAGCCAATTTGGAATGGATGCTGTATTTCTTGATATCTCTGAAGAAAAAGTAAAAATGATTTATGAACGCATAATACAACAATTGGATGACGAAATTAACCGTTGGGGCTTAACTCAAAGTGATAAAAAGGCAATTCTTTCACGAATAAAAGGTACCACTGATTATAACGATCTAGCGAATTGTGACCTAATACTTGAATCTGTTAATTCTAAAAAGCCGGGAAGCAATCTGGAAGTACGAAAAGATGTTTTCAGAAGAATTGAAGCTGTTGTTAATCCTGAAGCAATAATTACAAGTAATAACTCCACTTTGATGATTTCTGAAATTGCATCTGTTCTTGAACGTCCAGACAGAGCAATTGGATTACATTTCATGAGCCCTGCAACGACAATTAAAATAGTAGAAGTAGTTAAAGGTATTGAAACTAGTCAGAAATGCTTTGAAACTGTATGCAAGTTTGCAAAAATGATTGATAGAAAAGTAATTGCTATTAATGAATCTCCGGGACATATTAGTACAAGGCTGATCGTTACTTTAATTAACGAATCATGCGAATTATTAATGGAAGGTGTTGCTTCTGTCGAGCTTATCGATAAAACTCTTAAAGAAGGCTATGGTATGCAATTTGGCCCATTTGAATTAGCCGATAAAATTGGATTAGATAAAGTAGTAAAATGGATGGATAACCTGTACACTGAATATAGCAACTTAAAATTTAAAGCTTCTCCGGTTATTAAAAGACTCGTTAGGGCAAATTATCATGGAAAAAAAGTTGGAAAAGGTTTTTACAAATATGAAAATGGGAAGAAAGCTGGAGAAACTATCATACATGCCGAATTTAAACTTCAATAATTAAAGAAGATTCAAGTATATTGAATTAATCATCAGGAATTAATACAATTTGTAGATTTTGGTAAATATTTTTTATTTGTACTTCATGAAAATAATAGTTTTAAACTGTGGGAGTTCATCAATTAAATATCAATTGTTTGATATGACAAACCATAGCGTTCTTGCCAAAGGTGTTGTCGAAAAAGTAGGATTACATGGTTCTTTCCTAAAATATGAGCCGTTTAATGGGGATTCGGTCAAGCTGGAAGGAGAAATTCTTGATCACAATGCTGGTATTGAATATATCCTTGGTATTTTGACCAGCAAACAAAGAGGAGTGATTAATAATTTTGAGGAAATAGACGCGATTGGGCATAGAGTGGTTTTAGGTGGAGAAGATTTCAACAAAAGTGTTTATATTGATGAAAAAGTAATTCAAAAAATTGAAGAATTTGTTAGCTTGGCGCCATTGCATAACCCAGCCAACTTAAAAGGCATTTATGCAATGCAAGCCCTATTGCCGGAAACGCCTCAAGTCGCTACTTTCGATACTGCTTTTCATCAAACTATGCCTGAATATGCTTACATGTACGCTATTCCATATTCATTATATAAGAAACATGGAATAAGGCGGTACGGTTTTCACGGCACAAGTCACAGGTATGTTTCTCAAAGGGCTTGTGAAATTTTAAAAGTTGAATTTAGCAGTCAGAAAATTATTACATGCCATTTGGGAAATGGTGCATCTGTTGCTGCGATAAAATTCGGCAAATCAGTTGATACTTCTATGGGTTTGACTCCAGTTGAAGGATTAATTATGGGAACTCGATGCGGTGACATTGATGCAGGAGTTTTGGCCTTTATAATGAACAGGGAGGCAATTGACATTCAAACACTTAATACGATAATTAATAAACATAGTGGAATTCTTGGAATTACTGGAGTTTCATCAGATATGCGCGAAGTAAACATAGCTGCTTATGAACAAAATAACGAACGGGCAAAATTAGGCCTTGAAATGTACCACTATCGGATCAGAAAGTATATTGGTGCTTATGCTGCAGCTATGGGCGGGATTGATACAATTGTTTTTACGGGTGGTGTTGGAGAAAATTCAAGTTTAACCAGATATGAAGTCTGTAAAGAGCTTGGATTTTTAGGTTTAGATTTTGATCAGGAAGCAAACAACAGTCTTCGAAGTGAAGAAAAAGTAATTACAAAAGCAGGCTCGAAAGTAAAAGTATTAGTTGTTCCGACAAATGAGGAATTGGTAATTGCCCAGGATACAATGGAAATAATAAAAAACCTTCAATCTAAACCCAGAAACCTTTTATGGTAAAAGTATTTTTAAAGAATTAATAAGATAACAAAAACAGGATTAAATAGTCTCAAATATAAATAATCAATTTAATTTCAACTATCAGCCAAATTTTCAAAAAACTATTGTATTTTGGCATTAGTACAGCTTAACGATAAAATTATTTTTGACTTAAAATTAGGGCAGGTAAATGGCATTTAATTTAAATACCCAAGTTTTCAAGCCTTTGGTTTTGATGATAATGTTGTTTTTTTTTATTTGGGATAACAATTCGGTTGCCCAGTTGCCAATAAATAAAATTAATATAAATTACTCAAATCTTAAGTTATCAAGTATTCTTGATAGTTTAAGCGTGAAAATGGGTATTAATTTTTCTTACAATTCTGAATTGCCAGCAATAAAAAAAAACAAGTCTATTACTATAAATGCAAGATTAGAAGATATCCTTAAAATTTTGTTTCAGGGAGAACCCCTGGAATATTCAATTCTTGATAAGCTAATTATTATATCGTCTATAGCAAATCCTTCAAATGATGAAAGAAGCGGAACAAAAGAAGCATATTTTGCTATAAAAGGTACCGTATTAGACAATAAAACTTTAAAACCTTTAGCATATGCATCTGTAATAATATCAGGAAAAAGTCTTGGTACAGTTACTAATAATAGTGGTGAATTTATTTTAAAACTACCTAATTCGTTAAGATTTAATGATTCTATAATGTTCTCATATATTGGTTATCAGCCTGAATACAGGAAGATTGAAACCTATTAAACAAAAAAAACAATATTTTACTATCTGAAAATTCTACATACATCAAGCAAATAGTTGTAACACCTCTTTTAGGTATTGAAATTATAAAAGAAGCAGTCGATAGAATTAATGATAATTATTCCAATCAAAATTCAATGTACACTGCATTCTATAGAGAAACGAATCAGGAAAACGAAGAATATATTTCCATTTGCGAGGCAATCTTATATATTGCCAAATCCCCGTATAATAGTGCGCTTTTTAGAGACCAGGCAAAAATATTTAAAGAGCGTAAAAGTTCAAATTTAAAAAAGACGCAAAAATTATTATTCAAACTTGAAGGAGGTGTTTACAATTGCTTAAGATTAGATGTTGTAAAAGACAGGGCTTCATTTTTATCTTATGATTACTTTGATTCTTATGAATACAAATATGTTAGAAAAGTTTCATATAATAATCGTTATTTGTATCAGATTGAATTCGACCAGAAAGAAGGAATTGCTGAACCACTTTATAAAGGAGTAATTTATGTTGATATTGAGACCAAAGCGATTGTTGCTGTAAAATTCGGCCTTAGCCCACGGGGAATTAATTATGCATACAGCATGCTTATTGTTGAGCATCCGCGCAAATACCAGATAATGCCATTAAGCACTGAATATCAGATTTATTATAGATGTTTTAACAACAAATGGGTGCTTGATTATATTAGAGGTGAAATTAGAATTAAAGCAAATAACAACAGACTTTTTTTCAACTCAACATTTACTTCCGTTACTGAGATTGTAATCACAGAGATTGACACAACAAATACTTCTCGGTTTCGATGGAATGAGATAGTCAGGCCATCTGATATTATGGTCGACATTTCAAATGATATTGATGAAAACTACTGGAGTAGTTATAACATTATCCAACCAGAACAACCTGTAATAGAAGCCATTAAAAAATTAAACATAGGGAAACATCTTGATCCTGATAAACATATCTTAAACAAGATTTTCTGAAAATTTCTTATTCTTTCTAAATCTAAAATAAAAATATTTAGATAAAACCAATTGGCAATAATAGCTATTAAAGATTTTTGTACCTTTATTGTATTGACACTAACACTACAATGTTAATAACATTAGACTATTTTATTAATAAGGCCCTCAAAACAGAACAAAAAAAAATTGTTGTTGCTGCAGCTGACGATACTCTGGTTTTAAGAGCTATAAAAAAGGCAAGGGAAATTGGAATAATTATTCCTATTTTAGTAGGAGATAAAAGCAAAATTTTTGAATTATCAAAGGAGGTCAATTTCGATTTATCAAATGTTGAAATAGTTGACCAGCCTGATCAGGTAAAAGCTTGTAAAGTTGCAGTTGAAATTATAAAAAAGGGGCAAGCAAATATATTAATGAAAGGTTTGGTTACAACTTCTATCCTTTTAGAAGCAGTAATAGATAAGGATAAAGGTCTTGTTGAAGGCAAGTTAATTAATCATTTTGCTTTTTTTCAATTGTCCACATACCACAAGTTACTTGCCATTACCGATGCAGCAATGAACATTAAACCTAATTTCAAAAAAAAAGCAGAGATATTGCGTAATTCTGTAAATGTACTTGTTAAACTAGGTTATGAAATGCCGAAAGTAGCAATAGTCTGTCCAGTGGAAGTTGTAAATTCCAAAATTGAATCTACTATACATGCTGCCCGCCTGACTTTGTTAAATAAAAAAGATATGCTTTCAAACTGTTTAGTTTTTCGCCCATTGGCCCTGGATAGTGCAATCTCAAAAGAAGCTGCTTTGCATAAAGGGATTCAGAACGAAGTTGCCGGAGACGCGGATTTATTGCTAACACCCAATCTTGATTCCGGAAATATCCTATATAAAGCAATAAACTTCCTTTCTGGTGGAAAATCTGCTGCAATAGTTACCGGTGCCAGAGTTCCAATAGTTCTTACATCGCGGGCAGATTCTGAAGAAAGCAAACTGTATTCTATTGCCCTGGCAGCATGCCTTTAGTTTTTTAACTTAAACTAAATAAGAAATGGAAAATAAAAGAATTTTAGTTATAAATCCTGGTTCAACATCAACAAAAATTGCAGTTTATCAGAATAATACGCCACTTTTTCTAAAAAGCATTAATCATTCAATCGACCAGTTAAGACAATTTGATCACATTTCTGATCAATATCAATTTAGGAAAGATATTGTATTAAAAGAACTTGAACATGCAGAAATTGATCTGAACAGCATTAGTATTGTTATAGGTCGTGGTGGTTTAGTAAAACCTATAGAATCCGGCATATATGAAGTTAATGAAGCTATGGTAAACGATCTGTTAGAAAGTCCATTAGGAGAACATGCCAGTAATCTGGGAGGACTGATAGCGTACGATCTTGCAAAATCTTTATCTAATGCAAGGGCTTTGATAGCCGATCCGGTGGTTGTTGACGAAATGCACGATGTCGCGAAAATAGCAGGTCATCCTAAATTTAAACGCTATCCTGTTTTTCATGCATTAAATCAAAAAGCAATTGCCCGCAGTTATGCATTGTCGCACGATAAAAAATACGAAGAGTTAAACCTTATTGTAGCGCATATGGGAGGCGGTATCTCTGTTGGAGCGCATTGTAAAGGACGTGTTATTGATGTTAACAACGCTTTAGATGGCGAGGGTCCTTTTTCACCTGAAAGAAGCGGGACTATTCCGGCCGGTCAACTTGTTAATTTGTGTTTTGATGAAAAATACAGTCAGGATGATATTAAAAAAATGATAATCGGGGAAGGTGGTTTAATCGCTTATCTGGGAACAAATGATGCGTATAAAGTTGAACTTCGGGCACGGGCAGGTGAAATGGAAGCCAAACTCATACAGGATGCCATGAGCTACCAGGTAGGTAAAGCTATTGGTGAGATGGCAACTGTGCTAAAAGGCGAAGTCGATGCAATATTGCTTACAGGTGGAATTGCCAATAACACTATGGTTACTGATTACATTAAATCTATGGTGAGATTCATTGCCCAGGTAATAGTTTATCCAGGTGAAGATGAAATGAAAGCCCTTGCCCAAAATGCAGTAAGGATAATTAAAGGAGAAGTAGAATGTAAAGAATATAGATAAAAGAGTTGTTAGACGCAGGAACAAAATTAAAGGCTTAAAGTAAATTTAGATTGGTATCCCGAACAAATCAAATTCATTTGAACCTGTAATCTTAATATTATAAAAATTGCCAATTTTTAATTTTTTTGCAGACTTGATAAGAACTTCATTATCAACTTCTGGTGAATCGAATTCCGTTCGGCCAATAAAAAAATCATTCTCCTTCTGATCAACAATAACCTTATACTCCTTTCCTACCCTGGTTTTCCCAATTTCTTTAGAAATTGATTGTTGAATTGACATTATTGTTTCAGCCCTATTGTTTTTTATTTTGTTCGAGATTGAGTCTTTGTATTTTTGAGCGGCATAAGTTCCTTCTTCATGAGAATATGTAAAAATACCGAGCCGTTCAAATTTATAATCTTGAACAAATTCAACCAGTTCGATAAAATCTCTTTCAGTTTCTCCCGGATGACCTGTAAGAATTGTGGTTCGTAATGCAATTCCCGGAATATTTTCTCTCAGTTCCTTTATTAAGCCTAAGGTTTTTTTCTTATTTGTTCCACGTCTCATTACTTTCAACATATTGTCACTTATATGTTGGAAAGGAATATCAAGATATTTACAAACCTTAGGGTTATCGCGAATTACCTGGATCAAATCTTTTGGGAAACCTGCCGGGTAAGCATAATGCAACCTTATCCATTCAATACCATTTATTTCGCTCAGCTTATTAATTAAATAAGCCAACATTGGTGTTTCGTACAAATCGATTCCATAATAACTAATGTCTTGTGCAATAACCATTAATTCTTTAACACCTTTTTTTGCCAGTGATTTCGCTTCATTAACTATATTCTTGACTTTTTCCGATTTATATGGTTCACGAATTAAAGGAATTGCACAAAATGCACATTTTCGGTTGCAACCTTCAGAAATTTTCAGATAAGCAAAATGGCCCGGAGTTATTAATAACCTCTCTCCTATTAAATTATCCCTAAAATTATAACCAATTGAGTTTAGAATTTCTTTTATGCTGTTGATACCAAAGAATTGGTCAACTTCAGGTATCTCGATTTTTAATTCATTGGCATACCTTTCAGAAAGGCAGCCTATTACATATAAATTTTCTATCTGGCCCCTTTGTTTGGCTTTTGCGTAATATATTATCGTGTTTATGGATTCTTTTTTGGCATCATTAATAAAACCGCAAGTATTAATTATTACCGTTTTTGCATCCGAATGATCTTTATCATATTCCAATTTAATTGAATTTGCTGAAAGCTGACGCATTAACTTTTCTGAATCAACCGTGTTTTTAGAACATCCAAGCGTAATTACAAGTATTTTATCGGTTGATTTTTTCTTTGTTTTCAAGAATGAAGGTTTAAATTCTTTTTGATTCTGAATATATAAGTGAAGTTATTTTGGACATTATTAATTAATGAAAAGTGATTCAACAAATTCTGTTTTATTAAATATTTGCAAATCGGCAACACCTTCACCAACTCCTATATATTTTACGGGTATTTTAAACTGATCTGAAATACCAATCACAACGCCACCTTTAGCAGTTCCATCTAATTTTGTTAATGCTAAGGCAGTTACTTCAGTTGCAAGGGTAAATTGTTTTACCTGTTCGAAAGCATTCTGACCGGTCGATGCATCAAGTACAAGTAATACCTCATGAGGTGCATTTGTGTCAAGTTTGCGCATTACATTTTTTATTTTGGTAAGTTCGTTCATCAGATTGACCTTGTTGTGCAACCTGCCTGCAGTATCGATAATTGCTATATCAATATCCTTAGCTTTCGCTGATGCTACAGTATCATAAGCTATAAGATGCCGGGTCTGCTCCCATTTGCTGTTTCACAATTTCAACACCTACCCGTTGAGACCATATTGTAAGCTGATCAACGGCAGCTGCTCGGAATGTATCTGCGGCACCTAAAATTACTGATTTCCCGGCAAGCTTGAACTGGTATGCCAATTTTCCAATAGTAGTCGTTTTTCCTACTCCATTTACACCAACAACAAGAATTACGTATGGTTTAGGTAAATCTGATTTGAAAAAATCAGTACTTATGTTATTTTTGTTTTCCTCAAGAAGAAGCGCTATTACATTTTTAAGGATAACATTTAATTCTTCAATGCCTAAAAATTTCTCTTTTTGAACTTTTTCTTCAATACGATTAATAATCTTCAGGGTAGTTTCTACTCCAACATCTGAAGTCACCAGCACTTCTTCAAGTTTATCCAAAACTTCATCATCTACTTTCGATTTGCCGGCAATTGCACGGGAAAGCTTTTTGAAGATATTTTCTTTTGTTGCAGTTATATTGTTTTCCTGATTGCTGCTTTCTTTCTTTTTAAACAGGCCCATTATATTAAATTGAATGATTTTAGATTTTGCAAATTATAAAAAAAGCTTTCTTATTGGAAGAAAGCTTTTCTTTATTTTATATTTCAATTAGTTTACTTTGCAATAAAATCTTTGATAAACTCATTGTGCATTACCTCTTCCTTAAAACTATATGATCCTGTTTCAGGCGATTTTATCATTTTTATTACACGGGTAAAATTTTTACCAACGCCTGTTTTCATTGCTGCTACTACTTTCTTTGCCATCTTTCAGAAGTTTTACTTTATTTCTTTGTGAATAGTCATCTTTTTTAAGATTGGATTGTATTTTTTCAATTCCAATCGTTCAGGTGTATTCTTTTTATTCTTAGTGGTAATATATCTGGATGTACCTGGCATATTACTATCCTTATGTTCAGTACATTCCATAATCACTTGTATCCTGTTTCCTTTTTTTGCCATTGCAATAAGTACTTAAAATTAATAATTACTAATATATCCTTCTTGTTTTGCATCATTCAATGCATTTTTTAGGCCTTTTTTGTTTATGGACAGTAATACCAGCTGCTGAAACTTTTAATGTTATCCAGCGGTTTTCATCTTCAAGAAAGAATTTCTTTGTGAAAAGATTTGGGTCAAAAACTCTTTTTGTACGACGTTTCGAATGTGAAACGTTATTACCTACCATTGAGCTCTTTTCCTGTTATTTGACAAATTTTCGACATCTTTAATAAATTTTATAAATCATGTTCTTGAAACGGTTCGCAAAATAACTGAATAAAAGTTTAATATACAAATATTGACGTAAAAAAATTTCAATTATCCTCTTTCGGTTTTTGAATATATATTCTGAGCAAATTTAGTGCAGCAGCACTGGCACGCGTGATATTCCTGTCACGGCTGTCGCCAAATAAAAATTTTTCTGATACGATTTTTTTTTCTTTTGATGCCACAGCAATCCAAACCAATCCAACTGGTTTCTTTTTTGTGCCACCTGTTGGTCCGGCGATACCTGAAATAGCAATTGAATAATCACAATTAAAAATATCAACAATATTTTTTGCCATTAATTCAACAACTTCTTTACTAACAGAACCTTTACTGTTTATTAAATCAATTGGAACTTTAAGATGATTAGTTTTAATATCATTTGAATAAGCAACTATACTGCCTTTAAAATATTCTGAACTGCCTGATACTGATGTGATCAACCTTGCAACGTTGCCACCTGTGCAACTCTCAGCAGTTGCCAATGTTTTATTGCGACTTTTTAATAAGCCACCTACAACACTTTCCATTGTGTCACTGTCAAAGCCATAAATTGCGTCTCTAAGTATCAATTTCAGTTTATCAACTTCTTTGGAGATTGAATTAATTAAAGTCTCATTTCCATACCCTGACAATCGCAACCTAACCATTCCGGGCGAAGGAAGGTAAGCTAATTTAATATCTTCAGGCAACTGATTTTCCCATTTTTCAATTGTAATAGCCAGTTTTGATTCCGGGATGCCTGTTGTTAAAATTGTTTTATGAAAAATAATTGGCAAATGGAATTGTTCTTTTATTAATGGAAGAATGCTTTCATTCATCATAGCTTCCATTTCAAAAGGCACTCCCGGCATAGATATATAAATAACACTATCTTTTTCAAACAATAATCCAGGCGCTGTACCAATCTTGTTTTTTATTATCCTAGCAGAAACCGGAACCATTGCTTGTTCACGATTAAGGTCATTCATGAAACCACCTCTTTTCGATACAAATTGATCGACTATTGAGAATACTTCATCATCAAATCGCATCGAAGTGTTAAAGTATTCACAAAGAGCAGGTTTTGTAATATCATCTGAAGTAGGCCGTAAACCACCGGTAATAAAAATAATATTCGAATTTTGGCTTGATTCTTTTAAGGTTAATATTATTTCTTGTTTAATATCACCGATGGTAATCATTTTTTTTACTTTAATTCCAATAAGGTTTAATTGCCGGGCAATCCAGGATGAATTGGTGTTAATTACCTGGCCAATTAAAAGCTCATCACCTATTGAAACAATATCAGCGTTCATTTTCAGGGAATTTAGTAATAAAAATAAATCCTCCATTTAAGGAGGACTCTTTAATGAGCGGAAAACGGGATTCGGACCCGCGACCCTCAGCTTGGGAAGCTGATGCTCTACCAACTGAGCTACTTCCGCATATTATTAGTTTTTAGATGTTCGTTGCTGGTCGTTAGATAATAATTAGTACAAAATTAAATATTTCTAAAAACTGACAACTATTAACTAACATCTATATTTTGAGCCTCTCAGGGGATTTGAACCCCCGACCTGCGGTTTACGAAACCGCTGCTCTACCAACTGAGCTAAAGAGGCATAACTATTTAACTTCTGAATCGTGTCAATTGATTTAAGGATACAAAAATATCAATTTTCACGAAAACTAATAGTCCTAAATTGATTATATGCAATTATTTCACTAATCTGTTAAGCGCCCTGATCCTTTGTAAAAGTGTTGGATGGGAATAGTGAAAAAATACATATGCTGGATGTGGGTTCAAATTGCTCAAGGTATTCTGCGATAATTTTTTTAATCCGGAAATCAAATCAGTCGCCAAACCAAAAGAAGCAGCAAATCTGTCTGCAGCATATTCATTTATTCTCGAAATTACATTCATGCCCAATCCCAAAACAGTAGAAATTGGACTGTATAAAATCCCAAATGCAATAAGGCTTATATGAATTCCGGGTTTCGTCACTCCCAGGGCTGCCGACAAAGCCGGACTTGAAATAAAAAGTGATAAAATATATAATGTCAATCCTGTTTGGATAATTGAAGTTATTAACCCTGAAATTGTATGTTTTTTCTTGTAATGGCCAACTTCGTGTGCAAGTACTGCAACAATTTCATTCGATGATAGTTGTTTTATCAATGTATCGTAAAGAACAATCCTCTTTTTTTGGACCCAGACCGGTAAAATATGCATTTGCTTTTGTTGTCCGTTTCAAACCATCGATAACATATATATTTTTAAGCTGAAACCCTGCTTTACTGGCAAATTCAGTAATCGCCTTTCTTAATTCACCTTCTTCCAAAGGAGTTTGCTTGTTGAATAATGGAACAATAATATTTGAATAAAACATAGACATAAAAATTGATAAAGCCGTAAATATAAACCAAATATAAATCCAAAAGTTTTTTCCAATTGAGTAATAAAACCAAATAAACAAAGCCAATAAACCTCCACCAATTAAAGCGCCTAAAATATAGCCTTTTAACTTGTCAGTAATATACAGTTTTGGAGTTGTTTTATTAAAACCAAATTTTTCTTCAATTACAAATGTCACATATAGTTCGAAAGGAATACCTATCACATCTGATGCCAGGAATAAAAGCCCGAAGTAAGTCAACGTAAGTAAAATCAGATTTTCGGTAATATACCGGACAATACAATCTGCATACGCAAAACCGTGAAATGCAAGCATCAAAATCATAATAAAAAATGAAAATGAAGCTGTTAATATTCCAAACCGCTCGTACTCTCTTTTATAATCCTGGGATTTTTGAAAAGTAGCTTCATCATAAACATCTTTCAACTCTATTGGAATGTTCCTGTTTCTCTTAGCTGAATTAAGTACAGATAAAATTCTCTCTAATATGAATTCAAAAACCAGGATTGCATAAATTAAAAAAAGTAAGATGTTCATGTTTTATATTATTAAATATTTATAACTATTCAACTTATATAAGCTGCTTACTGTCAGGAATTAATAAAGAGTAATTAAGTATTAGTTGCTGGCTATTAGAGCTAAAAATAATTGCTAAAAGCCAATACCCAAATCCAAACACCTAATTTGCAAAACGTCTTAAGATACTTTTCTTAGGTTAAGGACTTCAGGATGTCGACTGAATTGAAATATAGCTATTTTACCTGGTTTTCTATCAAATCCTTTTCCAGTTTTCTATTTTCAAGGATTTTAATGTATTCTTCAACAAAAACATCATTCTTCAAAAAAAATGATTTGGCTGCCCATTCAAGTGAAGCATCAATATTATCAAGGACTTCTGATGCAACTGCAATATTATATGCTGCAAATGATGCCAGTCGGGCATTCTTTTTGCCAGAATATTTCTTCCAAAGTTCAATAGCTTCTTCCCATTTGCTTTCATTTACTAATGTAAACGCATTTCTAAAGTCTTTGTTTTCACAATTAATAATATATCTGTTTTTTGTAGACCATGTTTGGGCTATACGCTCTCCATATTTGTGTCCCGCATAATTGCACGATTGAAGTAAGGCTTCTTTAATTGATGGCAATTGCTTTGTTACCTGATCATAATTTTCGCCAAAACCATCCCAAAATAAAGTGTCATTTAGTAAAAAATCTTCAGGTATTCCAATATTGGCAGGTTCGTAAATTTTCCAAATCGAATTGTTTTCAATTTGAAAAACACCATGTAAATATCCATTTACATAGTTTAATGGATATTGATCGGAATATAATAATTGAAAATTTTCAAGAACCAACGCTGCATCAGCAGTATTTTCTTTGCAAAGATCATCTATTGTTTGCCAATCAAGACTTTCAAACTTTCTATAATTTTTCTCTATGTAGATTGGAGTTTTATTAGCAATTTCAAACCTTGGGGAGTTCAACAAAATATCCGATAACCCATTGAAATACTCAATTGTCAAAACACTGTCCCTATTAACCTTAATTTCCTTAGTTTTAGAGTTTTTTGATATTGTATCTTTCAGTACACTATGATTTATTAAAATCACCTTAAATATTTCCGGAGGAACTCTAACCTGGGCAGGTTTAAGAACCTGTATTTTAATTGGTTCGTAAGTTTGACATGATTGTATTATTAAAGCAATCAGTAGTACTTTTAAAATATAATATTTAGTTATTTTTATTTTCACAATGAATTAAATAAAAAAACTGATATCGAAGCTAAAATCTCTTTTTCACTAAATGATGCAACGCTTTTTAGATGCTTTTATTGCTCGGATAGCAGCTTTCATGAGAATATTTTTAAGTTAAACATTTAATAATCTTATGGCTGATTCTCATGGAACATCCATATAATATTGATGTCCTTTTTGTGAACAATAGTGCATGGATGTTTCATTTAAAATTTAAAAATATTTAAGTATTCATTCCACCACAAACATTAATAACCTGTCCATTTACATAGGAAGACAAATCGGAAGCAAGAAAAACTGCGACATTGGCAACATCTTCCGGAGTGCCCCCACGTCTCAGAGGTATTTTTGATGCCCATTCATTTCGGACTTCTTCCGGAAGTTTTGCAGTCATTTCTGTAATTATAAAACCAGGGGCAATGGCATTGCTTCTTATATTTCTAGAACCCAACTCTTTAGCAATCGATTTAGTAAAACCAATAATCCCTGCTTTTGAAGCAGAATAATTGGCCTGTCCTGCATTGCCTGATATACCAACTACCGAACTCATATTTATAATGCTTCCAAATTTTTGCTTCAACATTGTAGACTGAACAGCTTTGGTAAAATTAAATACAGATTTTAGGTTGACTGCAATTACTGCATCCCACTGTTCTTCAGTCATACGCAGAAGAAGTGTGTCTTTTGTAATGCCAGCGTTGTTGACTAAAATATCGACCCTTCCAAATTCAGCAGCTATCTGGTTAACGACAAGCTGAGTTTCTTCAAACTTTGCAGCATTCGATGCATACGCTTTTGCTTTAATGCCCAAAGCAGAAAGTTCAGATTCAAATGCTTTGACATTGTCATCAGTAAATAAGATCGGTAATAGCAATATTGGCTCCTTCTGATGCAAATTTTAAAGCTATAGCTTTTCCAATTCCTCTTGCACCACCGGTAATAATAGCTGTTTTTCCTTCAAGTAGTTTCATCCGAATATATTTAAGTTAAACATTTAATAATCTTATAGTTGATTCTCACGGAACATCCATTTTATATTTGTTTCGCAGAGCCCTTCGGGGTTCATGTCTTTGTTGCGAACGATAGCGCATGGATGGTTCATGTTTAAATTATTTAGTATTTTTTGAGAGAGCAAAGTAAATAAAGTTAATTGTTTCTGCAAAAAGAACCATAAATTGAATTGTAAGCAAAACTATTGTTTAATTGGTTCAACCCTGATAGCTGAATTAATACCTTTTACTTTAAGCAACTTATGGATTAACATATCAAGATGGCCGGCATCCTTAACAAATAGAGTAATAATACCTTCGAAATTACCATCAATTGTATTGACATTAATTGACCGAAGATTGACTTTCAAATCTTTTGAAATAATATCAGATATTTTACTAAGTATACCTATTTCATCGCCACCGGAAAGTTTGATGCCTGCCTGGAAAAATGATTTGCTGTCGGTACCTGTCCATTTTGCTTTTACAACCCTGTAACCAAAGCGTTCGATCATTTGCTTTGCATTTGGACAATTGACCCGATGTATTTTAATTCCGTCGCTGATAGTAACAAAACCAAAAATGTCGTCGCCAAAAATCGGGTTACAACATTTAGAAAGTTTATAATCAACTTTCTTTAATATCTTTTCGTCAATTTCAAGAACTTCCTCTGTTTTCCCGGTAAAAGCAGGGATTATCTTTTCAACCGGGACTTCACCTATTTTCTCTGGAATTTGTGTATCTGGTTTATCCGGCGTTTTTATAACACTTTTAACCTCAGCCATGTCAATATCTTCATTTGCAATCATGGCATAAAAATCAACAGAGTTTTTAAGCTTGAAATATTTCAGCAATTTGGAAACCAGCAAATCGTTATATGGTATTTTCCAGTTTCGCATCCGGCGCTTAAATATTTCTTTACCATTCTCCGCTTCTTGTAATTTTTCCTCCTTTAATGCAACTTTAATCTTTGCTTTCGCTTTTGACGTAATAACAAAATCGAGCCAATCAGTTTTGGGCTTTTGGTTTTTTGAAGATATAATTTCTACCTTATCGCCATTGTTCAATATATAACGAATAGGCACACTTTTCCCGTTGACACGTGCACCAACACAAGTATCTCCAACATCACTGTGGATATCATAAGCAAAGTCGAGTACAGCAGCACCTTTAGGCAAGCGCCGCAAATCGCCTTTTGGTGTAAAAACAAAAATTTCATGAGAGTAAAGGCTAAGTTTAACATTATCAATAATGTTCACATTATCCGTTTCAGGTGTCTCGAGTACTTCCCTTATTTTATTCAGCCAGTTATCCAAGCCATTATCGCTTTTCTGGCCTTTATATTTCCAATGCGCTGCCAGGCCTT
>CAVSGB010000143.1:0-19762 GCA_963726845.1 uncultured Bacteroidota bacterium
AGCGAAGCGATTTCAACGAAGTTAATCCCTCTCCAATAAGAGAGGGACTTGCCCCTTCTCTGATTGGAGAAGGGGTTGGGGATGAGGCTTTCTCGTAATTAGGATTCATAATTTTTCTTAACTATCCGATATTAATTTGTCATTGGTAATTTGTCATTGGTAATTAATTATTGTCTCATCCCTTTCATTGCACCCAGCATTTTACTCATATTGTTACCACCTGACATTGACTTCATCATTTTACGTGTTTCATCGAATTGCTTAATTAGTTTATTTATTTCCGGAATATTCGTACCGCTGCCTTCGGCTATGCGTTTGCGACGGCTACCGTTAATAACTTCAGGGTGTGTTCTTTCTTCCTGTGTCATAGATAAAATAATTGCTTCTATACCTTTAAAAGCATTATCGTCAATATCAAGGTTTTTAATTGCTTTACCAACACCGGGGATCATGCCAGCCAAATCCTTAATATTGCCCATTTTTTTAATTTGCTGAATCTGGGAGATAAAATCGTTAAAATCGAATTGGTTTTTTGCTATACGTTTCTGTAGTTTACGGGCTTCCTCAACATTATATTGTTCCTGGGCTTTTTCTACAAGAGTTACAATGTCGCCCATTCCCAATATCCGGTCAGCCATACGTTCAGGATAGAAAACATCGATAGCTTCCATTTTCTCTCCGGAGCTTACAAACTTTATCGGTTTGTTAACTTCAGACTTAATTGACAAGGCCGCTCCTCCCCTTGTGTCACCATCGAGTTTGGTTAATACAACACCATCAAAATCCAAACGCTCATTGAAAGCTTTGGCGGTATTAACAGCATCCTGACCCGTCATAGAATCAACAACAAACAATATCTCATGTGGATCGACAGCCCGTTTAATATCTGCAATCTCGTCCATCATCTGTTGGTCAATAGCCAAACGGCCTGCTGTATCGATTATTACGATATTAAAGCCATGCTGCTTAGCATGCTTAAGTGCTTCTTTGGCAATTTTAACAGGTTCTAAATTATTTTCTATTGTAAAAACCGGAACATCGATTTGCGAACCCAATATTTTCAATTGCTCTATTGCTGCCGGACGATATACATCGCATGCAACAAGCAATGGACTTTTTCCTTTTTTATTTTTCAGATAATTTGCAAGTTTGCCCGAAAATGTTGTTTTACCAGAACCCTGTAATCCTGCAATTAAAATAACCGATGGTGTCTGCCTGATATTGATATCCTGCGATTGCCCACCCATAAGTTCAGTCAACTCATCGTGGACAATTTTAATAAGCATTTGTCCGGGCTTAATTGCTTTGAGTACTTCCTGACCTAAAGCCTTTTGCTTAACGTTATCTGTAAACGATTTTGCAATTTTATAATTTACGTCGGCATCGAGCAGAGCTTTGCGAACATCTTTTAAGGTTTCTGCAACATTGATTTCGGTGATCCTGCCTTCGCCTTTTATCAGCTTAAACGAGCGTTCTAACCGTTCGGATAAATTTTCGAACATTATTTTTTCTTATAAAATGAGATGCAAAAATATACTTATCTGTCGAATGTGACAACAAGCGATGTCAAATTTGAACCAATCCGGTTGTTACAATAAATCAAAATTCCGGGCAGGGAATAGCATGGTATTTTTTTCTGAATTTGGTTTGAAATTCGTAAATTATTGATAATTCGTGCGATCCGCCTGTTGAATTCATTAAATTCGAAATGGTGAAATCATAGCTATAGCCAAAAGAAAATTGGTTCGTTTTGACTCCTAATAAAAATGACACGGCATCGCCAAATTGTTGATTGAGCCCGGGGATACCCCTATACCAGATGCCAAAAACCAATGGTGATTTGTACCAATAAAGCCCAACATCCAATTGTTTATAACCTGCCTGCATTTTAAAAAGGAATGCAAAAGAAATTGATTCATCCAATGGTTTTAACAAACGTCCTTTTTTGATCAGCCTTATACCTCCATATAAAGAATACGTCAAAGGTGTTGGGTCGTTTTCGCCAAAGAAAGATTGGTTTGGCTTAAGTAAATGATCGATACAGAAACCTGTCCAAATGTCGTTATTGTAAAAAAGCGCAGATACAGAACCATCCGTATGCCCGCGAATTTCGGCCGATGGTGGTTGTTCGACTGTCGGTTGGTTAGATGATGAATTGGTGAGTTGGTCAAAAAATGTCAACTTTGAAAAATCAAGGTTGAATGTCTCATAAATAAAACTTATACCTGGCCGAATATGCCATGAATAAAGGAAAATAAAATCATAAGAATATAATAAATATAAATAATTATTCCCTAACTTTCCGCTTCCAGCCTGGTCACGCATAAACATTAATCCAACTCCGCTATTATAATTATTAAAGTAATGATCATATCCAACTGTATAGGTTTCAAATGCACCCGGAATTGATATCCATTGTTGCCTGTAAATTGATGACAAACGATTTTGTTGGGTGGCGCCAGCAAATGAAGGGCTTAAATATAACGGTGCTGAATAAAATTGAGTAAACTGCGGATCAATTGCCCGAATATCAAGAATTATGTTGCCTAAGAAAAATATGAAAAATACTACTCTTTTCATCATTTCTAATTAACGATAGAAGTGGAAAAACCTGATCAGTATTTTAATCATTTAAAAATTAATTAAATACTTTGTGTCCCTCACCTTTAAGGCTGTCTTAAATATGACTTTTTGCAGTCATTGCCCTAAAATCCCATAATGGGGACTTTTGATTGCCAGCGACTTATGATAAAGCCCTAATGGTTTGGAGCAAAATTTTACTTGTAAGACAACTCCATCAAAATATCAATTTAATATTCCACCTCACAATTGGCCAGTAATTATAAACCAAATATTTATAATTTAAAATTAAAACTATTAACTTATTACCAATAACTATCAACAGACTACAATCAAAAACAATATTTTTTTAAAAATTTGATAAGTATCTTTTAATTCATCCCAACCCTCTCCAACTGAAAAAGGAATTTTCGCTTTCTCCAAATGGAGAAGTGGATAGAGGAATGATGGTAAATCTAAAAATTTTAATTTGTTTTATGTAATAAAGTAATATCCCCGGCTTTTACAAATGTGCGTCCAGTTAAAAACCTTCCCCAGGCTTTATAAACGTAAACATCCTGTTCACATAATTTGCCCTTATAGTAGCCGTCCCAACCCTGATTTACATCATTGGTTGCATATATTCTTTCTCCCCATCTGTTATAAATTTCAAAATGATATTCTGCAACATCGCCTGTAATTGCCGGATGAAACAAAGCATTTGGGTTTGCGCTTCCTCCAATCCCCGGCTGACCGGGCATAAAAGCATTGGGATATTTAACCTGACCAGCCGCCTCTTCTGCCTTTACAGTATCACCGATTAGCGTATCGCAACAACCATAATAGGACCATGCTATGAGGGAAACAATATATTTGCCGGTATCGTTATAAGTATGGGTAGGACTGTTATCCGTAGATGTTTGATAATCGCCAAAATTCCACAAATAGTTTGTTGCGTTCTGCGTATTATTATAGCACTTAATAACATCTTGCTTAATTTCAACTACCTTAGGTTCCACCATAAAACTTATAGCTGGTATTGGGTAAACATTAATCAATTCATAATGTGAATCTGTGCCGCCTTCGGCATTGGTTGTCAGTTTTACATTATATTCACCCGGATTTGAGAAAGTATGGGTCGGGTTTGTATCAGTCGAGATTGTTTGATCATCGAAATCCCAGATATATGATTCTCCCCATTTCGATTCATTTTTAAATTTTATAGTGATCGGGGTACATCCGCTTGTTAACGAATCGAAATTAGCAATTGGTTTTGGAGCAAAGAGAATAAGTGTATCAAATGCTGAGTCGGCACAATCGCCATTTGATGTTAATAATTTTATCGGAATTTTATAATCCTTATCTTTTAAGCCCCAATGTTGATATGTATGGATTATAGAACCTATTGAATTAGTATCCCTGCCGTCTCCAAAATTCCATAGGTATTTCCATGGGCCTTTATTTGTAAGGTCCTTAAACGAGAAAGTTGCATTTGGAAAGAATTGAAGTGCAGGATCAATCGAGAAATTAGCAACTGGTGCCGGAAATACTGTAATTATTTGAGATGTATCCTTACTGCAACCAAATTCTGAAGTTGTGACCAAATTAATTGTATCTGCTAATTCCAGCGAAGAACTATTCGTAAAAGTATGTAAAGGATCAGTCAGGCTCGATGAATAGCCATCCCCAAAGCTCCAAAAATATTTCTTTCTTCCCGAGCCGGTTGATTGATTTACAAATTGGGCATTGTAAGGCGAACATACTGAATCCTGGATCCTGAACGAAGATAATAAAGGTGGATTTACAGTTATTATCTGGCTCATTGTATCCTTACATTTATTGCTATTGTTCCAAACGGTTAAAAATAAATTATAACTGGAACTGTTCGTATCTGTAGGATAGGTATGTGGAAAAGTAGTTTTACCGGTATTTGAAGTTACCTGATCGCCAAAACTCCATAAATAACAAACATTGCAGGCACCTAAAGACTTATTTTTAATATTTACGATGAAAGGTTCGCAAACCTGGTTTGTATCAATTGAGAAATTCGCAATTAATGTGGGGTAAACAAGAATATTATGATTTACGGAATCAATACAATTGTCTACGGATGTAACTTTTAATTTTGCAGTATATGATTTAGTTGTTGTATCGTTATCTTCATAGGTATAGAACGGGCTTTTTGCAGTTGAAATATTACCATCCCCAAAAATCCAATTATAGGTTTTAACCGAACCTATGGTCAAATCAGTAAACTGAACTGTAAAAGGCGCACAGCCAATGGTATCGGCAGAAAATCCAGGTACAATATCAGGTTTAACAGTAATATTGGTATCTTTAATAGAGCTACAACCCCGATTGCTTTCAATATAAAGTTCAGCCTGGTCAATTTTTACCAATCCTTTAATGTTGTATAAGTGTGATACAGTTTTGTTGTTGTTAAGTGTTTTTACCGTGCCGTCTCCAAAGTTCCAATATGAGTTGAAGGCATTTTTAGATAAATTTGTAAATATTATTGAATCAGGAGAGCAAAGTGCAGTTTTGGAAAGAGAATAATTTGCTTTTGCACTGGGGAAAATCACTACTTTATTGTAAAATGTATCGGTACAATTAAAGTCTGATGAAGTAGCAATCAGATGTACATTAATTGTTGTGTCATTTAAAGGGTCGTAAGGATAGTTGTGCGAAGTTGTTGGAGAAGTCCCGTTTTCCCTGCTCGAATTGTCAAAATACCATTGATATATCTTACCACCACTTTTTGTCAAAAACTGATTGTATGCAGGACTACAGACTGAATCGGGTACAACAACAAAATTAAAATCAGGCCTCGGGTATATGGTAATATCTGTATTTGCGTTCACTGAGCAGTTGTAAACTGTTGATGCAACAGTTTTGACCCTGGTATATTTTGTGTATCCGGTAAGGTTATCAAAGGTTTTATTAATAACCGATGAAGTATCCAAAGTTTGTACAGTATCGATATACCAGCTTATATAATCTGAACCTGTATGGGTTGCAGTAAAATTAATTTTCAGGGGAGGGCATCCGGCTTTAAGCGAAGCGTCAACATTTAATACTGGAATTGGATTAATAGTTAAATTGACTTTTGTAGAAGGGCCTTCACAACCATTTTCAGTCTCTGTTACAAAATAAATATAAGTTCCCGGCGAATTGATGTTGGTCTTAAAATCACTGCCACTAAAACTAAGAATTTTAAGTGTACTGTCCTGATACCAATTGATATCTGAACCACTGGTAATTAAATCAGGTATTATTTCATTTTGGCACACAGATGTATCGTTTACAATCGGAGCCAAAGGCTTTTTATAAATTGATATGTTAACTATGGAAGGCGGGCTTTGACATCCATGAATTGTTTCTGTAACATAGTAGGGTATAATTCCAAGTCTTGAGGCATCCGGCAAAATTCTCAGATTATATGAAATAATGGAAGTATCCGAAAGGTTCCGGTTACGGTACCATGTAACTGTATCCCTGCCTTCCAGGGTAGGCGAAACGCTAATAGAATCAATTTTTTCACCTTCACAATAAACATTTTCCGGGCCTGCTGAAGGGGCTGGCGGTGCACCTCCTGCCTTAATTTGAAGTGTGTCACACCTGACTTCGCAGCCTACACCATTTCTGATTACCAGGTAGTATGTTCCTCTGCTTAAATTTTTAAAAACGTTATTATCCTGATAAGTTACGCCATTATCAACAGAATAATTAATTATTCCGGTACCCAGCGCGTTTATTGTTATCGTGCCATCGTGCAATCCACAGTATGTTTCGTTGGTGAGTGTAGATTTTATAAACCTGGGAATATTGTTAATCGTCAGGATAACAGAAACTGCCTGGCTCTGGCAATTATTTACAGTCTGTGTAACATAATAATTATAAAGCCCTTTAGAATACTTGCCGGTTTTGTAAACTGACGAATCTGAAACATTTATATCGAGTGATTGATCCAGGTACCAGCGTATATTTTGACCTATGGCTTGCAAATCCGGCACAGGATTGTTGTAACATACCGATGTATCATTGGCCAAAGGAGGTTGAGGAATCCCATAAACAGTCAATTCTGCTGTATCCGGGGCGCTTTCACAATTATTTGTTGTTTGTGTGGCAAGATAGGTTATTATTGAAGGATTTGAAGGCGCCGGTGGTGTAAAATAAAACAGGCTGTCAATGAATACATGGCTGGCATTGTACCATTTAATATTTTCTCCATCTGCTATAAATTGAGGTACCGTCGCATTTAAGCACATCTCTTTGTTTTCAGCAACCGGAGGTTCCGGTGTTTTGTTTATCGTTATCTGTTGCAGGGAAACATTACTTTCACAACCATTTTCCGTTTCTGTAGCCGAGTAAGTATAAGTTCCCGGCATTGATTTTCCGGTATTAAAATTGTTGATCCCACTGGCCAACAGGGTGTCTTTTGCTAAATCGTTGTACCATTTTATGTATAACCCTTTAATGCGTAAAATTGGTGTTGTTGTACCACTGCATATGCCGATACTTGTATCATTTGGTGCATTGGGGACTGCATTGATGCTTAATATCACAGTATCCGATGTGCTTGGACAGTTTTTATCCGATATCTGGTTAATATAAAAACTGTACTTTCCAACAGCAGTTTTTCCTGTGTAATATGACTTCCCTGTTGCCAAATAACTGGAACTGGCCAACGAAGGAAGACTGTACCACTTGATCGTGTAGTCGCCGGATGCAGTAAGAGCTGGTATTATATTCCCGTTACAAATAAATGTATCCCGGCCTGTAGGCCTCGGCGGGATCGGATTTATAGTGATAGTAACTTTGCTTGGCACACTTTGGCAGCCACCTGTTGTTGCAACAACATAATAATCGTTGGAGCCAGTTATATTAGATGGACTGATTGAATCTCCTGTACCGATTGTTGTTGATAATGCAACATTTTTATACCATGTTAAAGTACCACCGGTTGTATCTTTTGCAAATAATTTGTTTAATGTTGCGCCGTTGCAATAAGTCTGGGTATTGCCTGCCATCGGCGCAGGTGGCGGCCCTTCGGCTTTTATTTCAACCACGGGACCATAGGAATAACAATTGTCTGCATTTTTAACTACAATAGTATAATTACCGCTCTTCAGGTTCTGAAATAGTGTTTTGTTATACGTAAAATTTAATCCACTGTCAATTGAATAATAAAGTGGCTCCGTATCTGTTGCTTTTACGGTTATAGTACCATCTTTTTTATTGCAGAATGACTCATCTTTGGTTACCGGAGTAGCAATAACAGGAACTGACAAAATGGTCACCGATGTATAGCTCCTGTTGCTTATACAGCCATTTAACGTTTGATTTGCAGAATAAATGTACACTCCGGCCAGGCTATCACCTGTATTAAAGGTAGTAATAGGGCCATTTTGTACTACCGTAACTCCTTTATACCATGTCAATGAAGCTCCTGAAGCTATGCCGGTGGCCGAAATTAAGGGAACAGCCGAACCTTTGCAATAGCTCAAAGTATCGAGTATGGGAGCTGCAGGCTTTGGTTTTATTGTAACGGTAACTTTCTTTTTATCGCTCTCGCATCCATTTACAGTTTGTGTAACAAAATAAATATAGGTTCCTGCCTTAGCTGTATCCTGAAGGCCGGGATCGTAAACATTATTATAATCGCTGCCTGCTTTTACTGTGTCGCTATTGTACCATAAAATATAAGAACCTGAAGCTGTAAAGGGCTGGTACAGTTGTACCTTCACAAGTAATCACATCACTGGCTTTGGGCATTGCCGGCTTGGCCACAATGCTCAATGAAGCAGAATTGGTAGGGCCTTCACAACCCAGTTCAGTTTGTGTTGCATAATAATAATAAGTTCCCGCAACAGTTTTATGGGTATTGTAATAATTCCCGGTGTCGAGGAAATTTTTTGCCAAATAATCCGAATACCATCTTATCTTTATAGTATCTGCAAATAAGAGTGGCACAAAAGCCCCATTACAGACCGATTCATTATTGGTATACGCTGCAGACGGCAGTGGCTTAATTATGAATATTGAAGTATCTACGGGGCTTTCGCAACCGTTTAAAGTTTGGGTAACATAATATGAGTAAGTACCAGGATTAATATTCACAGGCTTGTAGCTGCTTCCAGACTGAATTGCGCCAAAACTTTTATCTGCTGTCATATACCATTGGTCGTTTTTACCGGTAGCCAGGAGTTTTGGATTTGTCGCCGCATTCGCTGTATAGCATATTGATGTATCCGTTGCAATAGGTTTTGCAGTGCTGGGATTTATTGTAATAGCTATCTTGGCTGGCAAGCTTTCGCATGTATCGTTACCCTGGGTAACATAATAACTTACAATGCCTAAAGTATCGCTCCTTGGCAAAACTATCGAGTCATTAACCCAATAATTATTTGGGTATTTCTTTAAAAGGTCAGAGGTATAATACCATTTGAATGTACGATTGGCTAGTTTTAATTTAGAAGATGAGAATATTGAATCCATTGTTACCCCAAAACAATAAACTGTCTTATTGGAAGAAACCGTTGGCGGATCAGGTGTGTTGCCTGCTTTAATATTTGCATCCTGCTTCGAAATACAACCATACTTATTTTTAATATACATAGGATATGTTCCCAGGCTTAAATTATCGAACTCGTAATTAACCCCAAAACTTAAAGTATCCTTTATGGAATAGGTATAAGGGCCATTACCATCTAATGTTGCATTAATTTTTATTTTGCCGTCATTACTATTACAATATGTCATGGCAGTTGAAGATGTCGTTAGTGCAAAACCTGTAACAGGATTTACCGTAATAAGCTTTGTACCTCCAATATTTGTTGCTGTGCATTTATTACCATCCAATAACTGAATAATTTTATAATAGGAACTGCTGGCAGGCATTATATATGGCTTGTATGGCAATCCAAAAACATAATCAGTATAACTTGTCGATCCGATCTGGTAAGAAACTTTCCAGGGCGCCTGTCCGGTAAGGCTAAAGACTAATTGCGCCGAATCGCCGCTGCAAATTTGGCTAACTGTCGTTATGGCGCCGGTCGGCAACGGGTTTCGTACTATTATGGCCGCAGCCCCGAAATCAACAGCAGCACAATTATTGTTATCTGTTATTTTATTTAAGCGATATGTACCACCCTGAAGCGTATTTATAGTATAGGGCGAACTAATACCATTCAAATGAAATGTATCGGCCCCATTCAAATTATAGGCAATATTCCAGGGACCTGCTGCCTGTTAGTGTAATTTTGATGGGAGCATTGGTAGCATTATCATTACAGAGCGACGCAGAACCGGTAATTGTTCCTGCAGGTAATGTGTCGGAAGTAATTATTGCTGAACTGCCAAAATTATTACCAGAACAAAGATTGGAATCGCTCACGGCAACTACAGAATATGTTCCGGCACGTGATGTATTCAATATAAAAGGGCTTGAATGGATATTGTTTTCCGTTACGGTATCGTTGCCGATTTTATAGCGCATATTCCAGGGCGCTGTCCCGGTCAATGCAAAACTCACAGGGGCCTTGGAAACACCATCATTGCAAATATTGGTCGTTCCTGTAACACCGGCTGTAGGCAACGGGTTTACTTTGATAATTGCACTGCCCCCTAAACTTGATGCCGGACATCCATTGCCATCGGTAAGAGAAGTAACTTGATATGTACCCTGGGTCGATGTTGTAATATGTTCTGGATTATTAGACGTTATAATATTATAATTGTTGCCCAATCCATCAGTAAATGCATACATAAAAGGTGACTGCCCGGTAAAATTGAATGTAATGCTTGCTGTACTGCCATCATTGCAAATTTTTGTTGTACCTGTGGTGATCACAGTTGGCAATGAATTAACAGTAATTTTTATTGTAGATGAAGCCTTACAAGTTCCTATTGAATCGTAAACAAAATAATTTTTTGTGCCTAAAGTATTTGTCGGGGACACTTTAGAAGTATCATGGGCAATTAGATTTGTAAGCGCTGCATTTGAATACCATTTTAAATGGCCACCCGTTACGCCGTTAGCTGTCATGTTCGACAGCGAAGCGCCGGAACAATAGCTGGCATTGGGCGAAACAACAGGCGCAGGCGGATTGGTACCCGGGTTTATTGTTACGCTTGTTCCTGGTTTATAACATCCTTTTGAATTTTTAACTATAACAGTGTAGCTTCCGTTTACAAGCAGTTTAAACGAGTTACTGGATTGGAAAGTTGAACCATTGTCAATGGAATATGTAATAGGCAACGGATTTGGATCAGTTGCAGATATTGTAATAGAACCATCGTGGGTGTTGCAATATTTTTCATTTGTAGGCAAAATATTGTTCACTACAGGCAAATCATAAATTTGAAGGGATTGGGTTGCTATACTTCCTTCACATCCATTTATAGTCTGTGTTACATAATACGTATAAGTTCCGATGGCAGTGTTTCCGGTTTCGAAAGGATTCCCAATGTTTTTCAGGTTGGTTTTTGCTGGATCAGCGTACCATTTGATGCTGCTGCCAATGGCAGTCAGATTTGGAACTGTACCTCCAAAACAGGCATTGGTATCTTTTACAACAGGCGGCGCTGGCGATGCCTTAATAAATAAGGTATCCGGTGTGGCAGGGCTTTGACATCCCAGTATTGTATTGGTTGCATAATAAACATATTGTCCTGCAGCAGTTTTGCCTGTGGGAAAAGAATTTCCATTGAACAATACTGTTGTCAGGGCTGGTGAACCATACCATGCAACATTCGATCCGGAAGCATTTAAGTTAGGTACCAAATCTCCTGCACATGTTATTTGGTTTATGCCGTACGGTGCAGCCGGTATGGCGTTAATAGTTAATTTTGCCGAATCGGAAAGGCTGCGGCAATTATTAACAGTTTGGGTAACATAATAAGTGTATGCCCCAACGCCCGTCTTGCCGGTTGTATAGTTGTTGCCTGTATTAATGACACTGCCCAGGTTTTTATTTGTGTACCATTTAACATTACTACCGGTAGAAGTAAGTACCGGTGTTGACTGGCCGAAGCAAATAGCAGTATCCCTGGCAACTGGCGCTGAAGGAATTCCGTTGATTGTAACTGTTATTGTATCAGCAGGGCTTTCGCATCCGTTCACGGTTTGTGTAACATATAAATAATGCGGGCCTAATGAAGTAAATGTTGATGTATAAGTTGATGTATTCTGCGCTAACCTGTTTGCCGCAGTTAACATGGTACCTGAATACCAGTTGACATTCGATCCGGTCGAAGATAATAAAGGCTGTGGGCTGCCAAAACACAATGCTGTATCAGTACCAACCGGTTTCGGTGGAATAGCATAAATGGTAACGGTCAATGCTGTTGAAGGGCTTTCGCACCCGCCGACAGTCTCGGTAACATAATAATGTTTCGTGCCTATTGTAATTGAGGGTGAATATGTTGCTACGCCAGTTGCAAGCAGCGTGCCAAGCAGTGGATCACCGTACCATTTCAGAGTACCTCCGGCAGATGTTGCAGCAGTAAGGTTTTGTAATGCCTGGCCCTGGCAATATACACCACTGCCTGTAGCTGCAGGGGCTACACAGGAAGCCCGCCGGGGTTAATGACCACATTTCCTCCGTCGGTTACACAACCGAACTGATTTTCTACTTTTAAATGGTATGTACCACTGGCCAGGCTTCCAAATAACGAGGGTAACTGGTAAGTTGCACCGTTATCATCGGAATATTGCAAGGGTAGCTCACCTGCTGTTCCTGTTCCTGAAGCTGTCACTTGTATTGCGCCATCTTTTTTCAGGCAATAAGTTTCATTAAGATGGGTATTACTGTTATATACCGGATTTGGGTTAATTGTGAGTGTTGCACTATTATTTGTACTTACACAACCATTTAATGTTTGTGTAACATAATAGCTATAAGAGCCTTGTGCAGTTTTACCGATCGGAAAAGAATTGCCTGTATAAACTAGCGGGGTACCAAAACTTTTACTGTACCAATTAATGGTCGAACCTATAACTCCTGTTGCTTTAAGATTGGGAACAGGCAACCCAAAACAAGAATTTGTATCGGATGTTGCAGGAATTGAAGGAATACCATATATGTTTAAAGTTACTTTTGTTGCCGGACTGACGCAATTAACCTGGGTTTGTGTAACCCAGTAAGGATATGCCCCAACAGAAGTTTTAAGTGTGTTAAAAGGATTGTCGGTCGAAACCAAAGTATTTAAAGTCGGGTCGATATACCATCTTATATTATTTCCACCAGCTGATAAACCAGGAATTGACGTACCAAAACAGGCATTTACATCACTGGCAATTGGAGTGGCCGGTGTAGCATTTATATTCAGGGTTATTTTCTTTGCTTTGCTATAACAACCATTAACCAACTGAACGGCATAATAATGGTAACTTCCAACAGCAGTCCTGCCTGTTGGAAAAGGATTACCAATAAATGCAACACTTGTTAACAGTGAATCGTAATACCAGGTTATGTTCGTTCCTATTGCAAGTAAGTTAGGAATAGTCTGGCCCAAACAAACAGAAGTATCCGATCCTCCCGGTGCATTAGGCAGGGAATTAATTGTCAGGGTTACTGTGGTTGAAGGCCCCGGCAACTGTTTGAATTTTGCGCTAACCAGTATGTATAATTGCCTGCAGTAAGTCCCGAAGGAGTATAGAAATTACCGGTTGCTACCTGGGTAACAAGAGTAGAATTGGAATACCAGGTAATGTTGGTGCCTGTGGCTGTTAATGTGGTTAAATCTCCATAACATATCGATCGGTTTGAAATAACAGGCTGCGGCGGTAATGCATTGATGGTTATAGCTATCGATGCCGGTATGCTTTCGCAGGTATCTTTGGTTTCTGTAACGTAGTAATTCGTTGTTCCAGCAATATTTGACGGGTTTAAAGTTGGGCCTGTTGTAATTTTGTGGGCGAGGTTCGGATCTGAATACCATGTAAGTATTCCTCCAACATTGGCTGTTGCTACCATCGAGTTTAGAGCAGCGCCCTGACAATATGTTTTATTACCACTCACCCCTGGTGGCTGGGGCGCACCACCGTTTATGATACTTATGGTTGTACCTGATAAAATACAATTATACCCATTTTTCACCATAATGGGATACGAACCCTGGCTCAGGCCTGTAAAACTGTTGGTCGATGCATAATTAAGGCCTCCGTTTATTGAATACGACATTGGGGCAGTCCCTGAAGCAGTAATGGTAATGCTTGCATCATTGCTATTGCACACTGACTGTGGGGTTGAAACCACATTGCTGATGATAGGGGATGGATTAATTATCAGGTCAGCAGATACCGATGTACTCTGGCAACCATTGTTCGTCTGGGTCACGTAATACAAATAAGAACCTGCAAGGGTATTTCCTGAAGGAAAACTCGAACCACTATATACTAAATTTAACAAACCAACATCAGAATACCACCTGATATTATTTCCGGTCGCAATCAGATTCGGTATATTTTGTCCCTTGCAAACAGTTATATCATTAGTCGCAGGTGGAGAAGGCGGGGCATAAATTGTCAAGCTTACTGTGGCCGGATTGCTTTGGCAATTATTTACTGACTGGGTTACATAATATGTATAAGTCCCGGCCTGAGATTTACCTGTATTATAACTTGTATCGCCATATACCATGCTGGTCAGCAGAACATCACTGTACCATCTGATATTCGAACCCGTGGCAGAAAGGTTTGGAATAGCCTGACCTGTACATGCAGACTTATTAGTGGCTGTTGGTTGGGATGGAATTCCATAAATTGTTAATGTAACAGTTGTAGCAGCGCTGGTACAACCGTTAGAAGTTTGGGTAACATAATAGGTATAAGTTCCTGCATTTGTCTTGCCCGTATTAAACGGGCTTCCGGAATATACAAGATTGGTCAGCAATGCATCGCTATACCACTTAATATTTGTACCCGAAGCATCGAGGCTGGGTATTGTACTCTGAAAACACGCAGATTTATTACTTGCATTGGGCGCAGCAGGAATACTATTAACTGTTACATTTACATTATCGGCACCCGATGAACAACCCGATGTTAAATCTGAAACCAATAAAGTATATTGGGTTGTAAAAACAGGTGTAGCAACCGGATTTGCAATTTGAGAATTATTAAGTCCGGTCCCTGGAGTCCAGGAATATCTATAATTACCTGAACCGCCCAATGCTGAAGGATTTCCGCCAAGCGTATATGAGCTTCCTACACAAAATGTAGTATCGTTACCAGCATTAGCAACAGGTACAGGATAAGCATGAACAGGAAGAAATACACTATCCCCGTTGCAGCCGTTATTTGTTTCAACAACATAAACATTGCTGCTGTAACCAATATTTCCAAAATCTAAAATGGCTATATTGTTAAATGAAGTAATATTGGGCGCATTTGCAGCAGTTTTAACTCCCCAGGCATAAGTTGACAAAGGCGTTCCCGAAGGTAAATCGACTTTATAAACTTGTGATGTGCTGGTACAAAAATTACTTGTACCTATAATTGCCGATGTAATTGGTAAAGGTTTCACCGTGAGTATCATTACATCGGTAGCCGGAGTTGAGCATGAACCATTTCCATAAGCAGTAAGAGTCAGGTTCACTGTTTTTCCGTTATCGCCTGCCCCTGGAATATAAGTAGGAAACAATATATTATCAGCACCACTTAGCCAAGTACCTGTGCCGTTGTCTGTCCATTTCAAAGTACTATACTCACTTGCAGCAGGTGTTGAAAGCGAAGTAGAAAGATTGAAAGGCACACCGGAACATGTAGACTGGTCGGTACCTGCATTTGCCGAAGGATAAGGGGTAACATGCAACACCATATTATCCTGTGCAACGGCGCATGAACCATTTCCAAAAGCCTGAAGGGTAAAAGTTAAATCCCCGGTTTCCCCTGACGAAGGAGTATAATTAGGTTTTAGAACAGTTAAAGATGACAGGCTTCCCGTACCGGTTTCGACCACAGTAAAGCAGTGTAATTGGATGCAGCCGGTGCAATTGTACTATTAATAAAATTAAATGCCGTGCCTTCGCAAATTTCCTGGTCGCTTCCGGCATTAACTACCGGGGCAGGTGTTATATTAAGCGTCATGGAACTCGATGCACCAGCGCAACTACCATTTGGCTGGGCTGTTAAAGTAAATAAAAGATTAGCGCTGCTTCTATCAGCTGCACTCAGGTTATAAGTAGCATAGGTAACATTGGGGTTTGTGAATGTCCCGCTACCATTACTTGCCCAGGTTAAAGTACTATAATTAGAAGCAGAAGCCCCACTGGCTACCTGAATTGTATAGCTTCCTACATTAGAACAAACTTCCCCGGTACTTCCTGCATTCAATGACACCGGGGAAGTGACAGTTAGGGATACACTATTGCTGCTTAATTGGCAGTTACCCGTAGTAGTAAGCTGACACAGATAAATAGAATTGTTTATACCTGAAGTGGCGCTGGTTATTTGAAGAGTATTAGTAGCTGAGCCGGAATAAGGAGCAGCATTATTTATATTAGTATAACTTCCCCCGTTTTTTACCTGCCATTGATAAGCTAAACCGGGGCCAGACGCTGTGATAAAAAAACTCCTGTTGCTTCCCTGGCAAACTTCTGCATTAACGGGTTGAACAGATATAACAGGATTTGCATTTACAGTTAAGGTAACGGCATTACTTATCCTGGAACATGAACCGGTTGTAATTAACGAGCACCTGTATTGATATGCATTCATGCCTATCGGAATACCTGTCAAATTTAATGTTGCAGTAGAAGTGCCGCTATAAATTCCTCCATCGCTTAAGTTATTCCAGGTTCCGGTCCTGTTCTCCTGCCATTTGTAAACAGGGCTACCTGTAGGACTGACAATAACACTAAAACTGGTACCGCCACCTTCGCACACAGCAGCGTTGGTTGGCTGGCTGGTTATCACGGCCAATGGATTGACTGTAAGTGTGGCCTGATTGCTGTAGGTTGTACACGAACCACCAAAAGTAGTCAGCATACAACGGTATTTATTACCATTTAAAGTAGTTTGAAGGTTTGAAACAGCAATTGAAGAAGTTGTAACGCCGCTATAAGTCGCATCGTTAACAAGGTTAACATATCCTGATCCGGGATTGACCTGCCATTGATAAGCTAAGGTGTTGCCTGAAGCCGTCAAAGAAAATGAAGTATTTGATAATTCACATGCAGCAACACTAACTGGTTGCACCGTTATAGATGCCAATGGGTTAACATTTACAGTAATATTACCACTGGCAGTGCAGGTATTATTATCGGTAACAGTATAAGTAAGAATATAAGATCCGGGGGCTGCAGTATTTGTAATAACAGGATTCTGAATGGTCTTACTGGAAAGTATGTTTGAAGCGTCTGTCCAGACATGGGAAGAAAATGATGTGCCACTTCCCTGGGTAGGATTTCCATTTAACTGAAGTGAAGTTCCCTGGCAAACTGAAGCTGGTGTCGCCGGTGTAATAGCTACTGATGGGTTTTGATAAAAATTGACTGTTACATTTGAACTTCTGGAACACGGCCCGTTTGTTTCTGTCCAACGGAATGTATAAGTACCATAAGCAGATACAGTAACTTGTGTCGTTGGACTTGATGGAGCAACATATGCTGCTGTAACAGGATTGACACCTGTCAAACTCCAAGACCTCGTACTGCCAGAATTATTATTTAACCCTCCTAAATATGCATGGGCTGTACCAGCGAGATTGGTTGTAAGCGCGCACACATTTATTGTACTCCCCGCCGATAATGGAGTTGGATCCTCATAAAACCTCACACTTACAGTGTCTGTTACAGTACACAATAAATTTGTAACTGTCCACACAAATTGATAAGTATCGTATTTATCTACAGTAACGGTTGAACTACCGCTTGAAGGAGTACCAAATGTAACATTTCCTGCTCCAACTCCTGCAACCCTGCTCCATGTGCCATTACCTATGTTTTTTGTAGCAGCCAAAGTATAACCAAGTCCACACACATTGGCATCCGTACCTGCATTAATTACAGGTAGTGCATCTAAGGTCAATTTCATTGTATCTCTAACAGTTTGACTTGCGCAGGTCAGCAATCCAGGAACATTAAAAGTCAATAGTACCGATCCTGCATTTCTTTCAGCAGTAGTAGGGGTATAACTGGGATTTAATATATTTCCTGAAGGAGTAAAACCTACTCCACTACCCCCACTTACTTTAGCCCAAAATAAGGTTCCAGTATTTCCTGAAATTTGAGAACCATTTAGTGCTACATTATTTTGAGTAGAACATATTTCTATATCTGGCCCTGCACTTGCAGTTGGGAGCGGATCAAATGTTATATAAACGTCAGAAGTAGAAGGCGTACAGGACCCACTTGAAATCGTCCATCTGAAATCATAAGTACCAGGTAAAGATACCGTTACTGTTGAGGTAGGGCTATTTACATTTGAAAAGTTTGCTGTTCCGGGCACTGTTATTTTTGACCAAGCACCGGTTCCTATTGATGGAGTATTTCCTGCAAGAGTATAAGATGGAAAACAGAAATTTGTATTGGAACCTGCAACTGAACCAGTTGGTGGTGCACCAAAACTTATTACTACATCATCAGTTGAGGGAGGGCAAAAAATTCCATTTTTAACGGTCCATGTTAAAGTATAGTCGCCCCATTGACTTGCACCTGTGCTAAAAGTACTATTAATTGAATTCAAAGTAGCTATTGATGGTGTACTACCAACAGGTTGTGTTTTTATTGACCATTGTCCAAAACCAACAGAAGGTGCCACCGCATTTAGGATTGTTGTTACTACATTGCATAATGGTTGATCCTGGGCCTGCATTAGCTGTAGACGGCGACTGGTTGACTGTAATCAGCACTGTACCAGGATTTACAGTACCTGAACAAGTAGGCGCTGATGAACGTTGTATGGAAACCAGGCTGTAAGTTTTTGTAGTTACAGGAGAAACATAATATTGATACCCGGAATTTATGCCTGATAATGTAGTATTGGAAGTTCCATCATAAATTACAACATTATATGGGCCACTAAGTGTGCCGGAGCCAGTACCTGTTACGGTTACTGTTATGGGTGTAGAATTGCCAGTGCAAATTGGAGTTGCTCCTGAAATTGCCGCCACAGGTAAATCATATACGGTAACCACAGCAGGTGTAGAACTGACTGTTCCAGTACAACCAGGAGCAGTTGTACTGGTAATAGAAACTAAGGTAAAATTGGTACTGTTTGTCAAAGTACTTGCATGTGTAAATGTATATGGAGAGATATTAATTCCATTAATTGTAAAATTAGAAGTCCCGTCTGTATAAACAATATTAAAAGGGACAACACCATTTGTAATTGTTACGGACAGTGAAGGCGCAGTGTTTTTACATATCGAAAGCGTTGTATTTGTCCAGGCAATTGAGGCCCTTGAGACTACATTGATAGCCACAGTAGTTGCCCCGGACGCACAAAAATTAGTTGTACTTCCTGTTATCGGTGTGGTATATTCAAGACGCGACTGGAAAGTTCCCTGGCCTGTACCTGAATTTAATGCCATCTGGTTATTTGCAGCATTTATCATATCATTTGTAGTGCTGATGCCACCGTTATAAAATGCCCAGCCATTTGTACTGGCAGGTGTTGTAAACTGCCATCTGAACTCAGTGGCGCCACCATAAGCCTGTGAAGGAGGTGAAACTGCCCCGGTAGTGTAAGGTAAATTAGTTGCACTTGCACATACCTGTGCAGTTGGTGCAATTGCCCCGGGCGCGGCCAATGCATTCCGGATAGTCACGGTAGCGGTATTATTTACACCTGCAGCAGCATAATTGGTAATACAGCCCGAAAGAACTGCTGTCAGGGTTTTCATATAATAAACTTTTGTGCCTGCTGTAGGAAGTGTACTGGCATGTGTATAGGTTGTCGCAGTGCTAAATTGGTTTCCGCTATTGAAATTAAAACTTGTTGTACCGTCATAATAAGTAGCTTTGTAATTGACCGAACCAGTTAAAGTATTGATTGTGAAAGAAGGCGCTGTATTGTTGCAGATGCTTTGATCGCTGCCAAAATAAGCAGTCGGCAATGGATTAACAGTTACAAACAGACTTTTAGCAACGGCACACAGAGGGGCAGTTGCATACTGCAATGTAGCCGTTACATTTCCCGAAGTTGTGCCTACGGTATAAGTATTTGTATTAGCTGTCGAACTTGTGGAAGTCCAAT
>CAVSGB010000144.1:0-7564 GCA_963726845.1 uncultured Bacteroidota bacterium
GTTATGTCTATGTACTGGTTCATTTGTCGTATATCATCGACCTCCGGGTCGGAATGCCCTGAATTGCCGCACCCGCGCCACGCTTTCCGCCGACGGCAAGCACTACGTTCTCAACGGCGAGAAGATGTGGATCGCCAATGCCGGGTTCGGACCTGTTCACCGTCTTCGGCAAGATCGACGGGGAAAAGTTCTCGGCGTTTCTGGTGGAAAGAACCTTCCCCGGATTTTCTGTCGGAGCCGAAGAGCACGGAATGGACGGTGACGGTTCGTCCGCCTGCCCGATTATTCTCAACGATTGCAGAGTTCCGGTGGAAAGCTACTGCTTGTCGGCAAAGCCGGCAAAGGGCACCTCATTGCGTTCAATATTTTGAACATCGGCCGCTTTAAGCTGGGCGCCATATGCATCGGCGGCGGGCGTGTGTCGCTCGAAAGTGCGATCGCCTTATGCCAAGCAGCGCAAAGCGTTCAACAAGGCGATTGCCGAGTTTGGCCTGGTACAGGAGAAAATCGCCATTCTGGCAATCTGCTTAACGCGGCGCGTTCGCCTGCGTGTATCGCGCCGTTCGGCATGATGGACGTGGCTTTGAGCGAAGTCGACAAGTCCAGTCCTGCCGGCGCGGCCAAACAAACGCTCAAAGCAATTGAAGGTACTGCCGTCGAATGTTCGATCATCAAGGTCTGGGGATCGGAGATGATCGACTACGTCGTCAATGAGATTTCCCACTGCAGATTTACGCCGGCTATGGATTTGTCGAAGAGTATCCGGCCGAGCTCAGTAATATTCATACATAAGTTTCCTGGTATCAATTTCTTTTCTGTGATAAAACCTTTCCTGATCCGACAGATACAGTTCATTAAGTGCTGTATTTTGTTCTTCATCCTGTTCGTCAATTTTTGTTTCCCAGTTAATTAATGGCGGATCTATAGGATTGCCTAATTCATCTTCCGAAATTAAAAAATCATCTATTGACTGGCCAAGCATCCTGCGCATTATTGAATCGCGAGACCAAAAAACGAACTGACGGTACTCATTGTTTGTAATTTCAGTTTCATCCATCCACATTGGGTCAATTGTTACAGTCTTAGATTGGCTGTTTTGAGCCCATGCTACATCCTGATCACTTGGCCCCATATTAAAACTTCCCTGTGGTATAAAAACCATCCCAAAAGGTTCGGGTTCAAAGTACTTTTTTCTGCCTTCAACACCTGTGAGTTCGCCATTTCCTGAACGCCCGCAGCTCGCAAGTGTTGCCAAAATTATTGAAAGATATAATACCTTTTTCATAACAATAGTGTTATTTGTTTCAATTGCCCAATACGACTTTTAAAATTAATTATATTTTTTTAAAAATAAAACTTTTTACAAAAATCTAACACTTTTATATCGTTGAGGCAACCTTTCCCTTTTAAGTTTAAAGTTGTAAATTACAACAACCTCAACGCTTCCATTATCTATTTTATTTAATTCTGAAGTATCATAATCATATGCTACGCCAAAACGCACACCCGTTGCAAACTCGAAACCAAATAACGCTGTTATTGCAGCCCCTGCCCTATATGACAAACCTCCCCAAACCCTGTTATTATACATAATGTTTGTATTCAGGTTTAACGTTGTAGTCCTTCCGTCGCTTTGAACAAAGAAAGATGGCTCAAGCTGGTACATCGGGTCAGGTAATTGATACGTATAACCTGCCGTAATGTTATAATCGGTCACAACTTTAAATGTATTAATTGTAGCAGAATTTGCATTTTTTAAATTATAATTTCCCATAATCAAGTGATTTGCAGATAAACCCATATATAATTTATCTGTTTTGTAATAAACTCCCAACCCCATATCAAATACTGTACTTGATTGTGAACCATGGGGGATCGAAAGATCATTGCCTACATTTAACTGGTCTCCCAATGTAGGGCCATTAAATTTAGAAGCGTCAAATTTAGAATTGACAAAACCCAGACTTAACCCTACGCCTAACTTTCCATCACCAATTTTCATTTTACTTTTGTAAGCATATGCAAGTTTCAAACCAAGGTCGGTATTAAATCCGATTGTGTTTCTTTCAACCACGATACCAGCCCCATGTTCTTTTTCGAACAATGTGAAAGGGGCATTGGCGCTGAATGCCGATGTAACCGGAGCACCGTTTAAGCCCATCCACTGGTTCCTGCTGAATCGCATTTATACAAACCATATCCTGACTACCTGCATATCCTGGATTTACTGTCATTTGGTTGAACATATTCTGACTGAATTGCGGATCTTGCTGTCCATAAATACAGCAGGCGATAAATAAGCCGACAATTATATTAAAGAATATCTTCATCGAAAATGAAAACCTTTTATATCCTGCATTTTATATGGACAAAAACCATTTAAACCAAGCAAAGATATTATTTTATAACAAATATAAAAAATTTCCCTTCTCAATATTAAGTATTTACTGAGCTTTTTGATTTATGTTTTTTTTACAAGCCGCAATATAGCAATAAGCTGTCAAAAATAAAAACGGAAGGTAATGTAAAATATTTGGACTAATTGAGTTTTTTAAACATTTTCAGCCATCTGTCCGGAATTTCGTGATTACTTGCATTAATATAATCGGATTCGGAACTTGCTATGATATAGTTTGGTTTCCCGGCATTAGGAACATCGCACCACCAGCGTTGTGTATATTGACTTTTAAAAAATGTCAGCATATTTTTGTCGTCGAGTGAGATAATAAACTTTTTAAAATTTTCAGGATTTTCTTCTGGTTTTTCTTTTAACCTTTCCGAAAAACCATCTAAAAAATACCATATTACCTGGGCTGCCAGGTTGCTGGTAACATTGTTATGGTCAAAAAGCGGGCAAATATCGAACAAGCCAAACGCTTTAAGGTTTTCACCAAAACCGGCAAAACGCGCCATTTGGCATACATCTTCTGCACAGAACCCATTCGGTGAAGAAACTGCCTGAGCAGGTGCATCAGCATGTTTAATTGCTGAAAAATCGATACTTAAAAGATTTGTGTCCCGCAGATAGGGCTCGGTAGATAAAATATTATTCCTTAAATTGCCCAAACGCAGGCTTTCGTATAAAAGATTCTCAAACAACTCAGCATTTTCTTCACTGGTAAAACAAGCCTGCTGACCTATATTTATATATTCAAAAATATTTTTGTTTTCGAGCAATATCGAGTTCAGGTAGTTTTTATAGTTTATTTTATCGTACGATTCAAAAGCAATATCAATCCTGTTGTCGATTGTAGTAAAAGTAAAAGGTTGTTTTAAATATTCAAATGCCAGGAACATTCCGTAAGTCAAATCCTGGCTTCCTCCAAATATTACAGGTAAAATATTTTTAGAAATAAGTTCAAGCATTACATCACGCAAACCAAAATAAGTATCCTTAGTATTTTTGCCTTGTTTCAGGTTGCCCAAATCAATAATAGCAGGTTTTTTGTGAATAGAATTAAGTTTATACAACCTGTCGCGAATAATATCCGGGGCCATTTCAATCCCGTCAAATGATGCTGCCCTGCCCTCGGGCACACCAATTAAAGCAATTTTGAATTTGGATAAATCCCCAATTGGATTATCGGGCGTGTGAATCGAAATATTCTGGCATAAAACGCCTAGGCCGGGCAATATTTCAATTTCAGATTTCTCAAGCGATACAGGATCAAAATATTCATTCAACATAGACATTATTTTTTCTTTCTTTTAGGTTTTGACGAGCCATTCGATTTTTCAATAATTACCAGGCAGTCATCGAGCGAAAGTTCTTTTGGGTCTTTTCCTTTTGGTATTTTATAATTTTCTTTCCTGTATGAAATGTAAGGCCCCCAGCTGGCCGTTCAAAACCTGCAATGAACCGTCTTTTTCAAAAGAATTAATTACCTTATTTTTATCTTTCTCCCTTTTTTCTCCTATAATCTCAATTGCCCGCTCCAGGGTTATTGAATGAGGATCGTCAATTCCTTTGACAAGTGAATAAAATTTAGATTTGTGTTGAATGTATGGTCCAAAACGGCCTAACCCAACTGTTATTTCAGTGTCTTCAAACAGACCAATTTTTTTAGGAAGCTTAAATAAACTTAAAGCCTGCTCGAGCGTGATGGTTTCCATATATTGTCCATTTTGCAACCTGGCATACCTGGGCTTTTCTTCCGCTTTAGAATCGCCGATCTGCACCATCGGGCCGAACCTGCCTATCCTGACAATTACCGGTCGTCCGGTTTCAGGTTCGATACCCAGGGATCTTTCACCTTTTGTAGTATCGCGTGCAGCGGTTGCATCGTCAACTTTTTTGTGGAAAGGCTTGTAAAATTCATCAATCATCTTAGTCCAGACGACTTTGCCATCTGCAATTTCATCAAATTCTTTTTCGACATTTGCAGTGAAATTAAAATCAAGGATTTCTTTAAAATGGTTCACCAAATAATCGTTTACGACCATTCCAATATCGGTTGGAAAGAGTTTTGCTTTTTCAGCACCTGTATTTTCAACATCGGTCCTGTCAGTAATTGCACCTTTTTCAAGTTTAAGTACATTAAATTTTCTTTCAGCTCCCGGCCGGTCTTCTTTCGAAACATATCCACGGTTTTGCACAGTTGAAATAATCGGGGCATAAGTCGAAGGCCTCCCGATGCCAAGTTCTTCAAGCTTTTTGACAAGGCTTGCTTCGGTATACCTTGCCAGATGATGCGTGAATTTTTCGGTAGCTTCAATATACTTTTCTTTTAATACCTGGTTGATCGTCAATGATGGCAACAAGCCTTTAATTTCTTCAACGCCTTCTTCGTCAGACGATTCATTATAAACTTTCAGGAAACCATCGAATTTTAAAACTTCTCCGGAAGCAATAAAATAACTTTTACTCTTCGATATATTGATTTCGATATTTGTTCTTTCGAAAGCTGCATCGCTCATTTGAGAAGCGACAGTCCGCTTCCAGATCAGGTCGTAAAGTCGTTTTTCTGAATTATTACCTTGAGCAGAACTATTCTCAAAATAAGTTGGCCTGATGGCTTCATGCGCTTCTTGTGCCCCTTTGGTCTTTGTTTTATAATGTCTTAAATTGTAATATCTTTCCCCATAATTTTTTAATATAGCTACTTTGGCAGCATTTATTGCAGTTTCAGAAAGATTTACCGAATCGGTACGCATATAAGTTATTTTCCCGGCTTCATAAAGTTTCTGTGCAATTGTCATGGTTTGCGCAACTGAAAAGCCCAACTTGCGACTTGCTTCCTGCTGCAACGTTGAAGTAGTAAACGGTGGTGCAGGAGATTTTTTTGCAGGCTTTGTAGCAATATCCGTTATTTTGAACTCGGCACCAATACAGCTCTTTAAAAACTCAACAGCTTTTTCGCGGGTATTGAATTTTTCAGATAACTCAGCTTCCAAAACGGCTTTCTTTCCATTTTTATCTGTTGCCTCAAAAATAGCAATGACCTTGTAAGAAGAAGTTGATTTAAAAGAAATGATTTCGCGTTCCCTATCAACAATCAGCCTAACAGCAACTGACTGGACCCTTCCAGCCGAAAGTGAAGGTTTTACTTTCTTCCATAAAACCGGAGATAATTCAAAACCAACAAGTCGATCGAGTATCCGGCGTGCCTGCTGGGCATCGACAAGATTTTTATCAATTTCCCTTGGGCTTTTAATTGCCTTTAGAATGGCATCTTTGGTAATTTCATTAAAAACAATCCGCTTTGTATTTTTTGAATTAAGATCGAGTACCTCGGCAAGATGCCATGCAATTGCTTCACCTTCCCGGTCTTCATCGGATGCGAGCCACACTGTTTTAACCTGCCTGACAGCTTTTTTCAATTCGCCGACAATCTTTTTTTTGTCATCTGAAACCACATAATCTGGTTTATAATTGTGAAGCAAATCAATTCCTAAATTCTTTTTTGATAGATCACGAATATGGCCAAAACTGGATTTAACACTAAAAGAACTTCCAAGAAACTTTTCAATAGTTTTAGCTTTCGCCGGAGACTCAACAATAACAAGGTTTTCTTCCATAAATTTCACTTTTGGGATAATTGCAAAGAAACAGCAAAGTAAAATAAATAGAAAACTATCTTCAAAGTTTTAAATCAAATAATACTACTTTTGCTGTAAACATGCACTATTTAAACATGCAAAAAACTGATAGAAAAAATTTAAAGTACAAACTAACTTTTTGGGTTTTACTTTTTACACCTCTAATTATAATAGTATCAATTCTAATTTTAATTTCTATTGGATACTTTGGGTTCATGCCAACATTTGAGGACACTTGAAAATCCAAAAAACAATGTTGCTTCAGAAGTAATAACAGAGGACAGGGAAGTTTTAGGAACTTATTATTATCAGAATAGATCTTTTGTCAATCAAAACCAAATATCCCCTAATTTAATCAATGCACTCATTGCAACAGAGGATATAAGGTTCTACAGACATTCAGGTATTGATTTTCGGGGACTTGCAAGGGTGTTTTTTAAAACTATCATGCTCCAAAAAAGCAGCAGTGGCGGGGGAAGTACAATTAGCCAACAACTTGCGAAAATTTTGTTTCCCAGGGATACAACAATATATAATTTTTGGATTAGCCGTAAATCGGCGCTTGCTTTGGCGAAATTTAAGGAATGGGAAACGGCAGTTAAACTTGAGCGTAACTATACAAAAGATGAAATACTTGTAATGTATCTCAATACCGTTCCTTTTGGAAGCCAGGCTTATGGAATAAAAATGGCTTCAAAATCTTTTTTTGACAAATCCCCGGATTCTTTAAAAATTGAAGAAGCTGCACTATTAATAGGAATGCTCAAAGCGCCTTCTTATTACAATCCAATCAGGAACCCTAACCGGTCAAAAAAAAGGCGCAATATTGTTCTCTCTCAAATGGCGCGATATGGCTATATTTCCAGGGTAAACTTCGATTCATTGAGTAACCTACCGATAAAATTAAAGTACCATTCACAAGACCACAACGAAGTGCCTGCAACCTATTTCAGGGAATATCTTCGTGTAATAATGAGTGCTGCAAAACCTATCCGGGATAATTATTATGCTTTTGATGATTACAAAAAAGATTCCACAGAATGGGTAAAAAATCCATTATTCGGATGGTGCACTAAACATAATAAGCCCGATGGTACTCCCTATAATTTGTATACCGACGGGTTGAAAATTTTCACCACTATCAATTCCAGGATGCAAAAATATGCTGAAGATGCCGTTCGCGATAAAAGATTTGATCGATACTGCCGGAAGCCGCACCACTGCCGCCAGCCAGCTTTATGAAAACCGAGTTCCTGCCGAGGACGCAGAAGTGGTGCGCCGATTGCGGCGCGCCGGGCGTGGTTTGTTCCGGGCAAAAATAATATGCATGAGTTCGCCTACGGCGCCAGTTCGCTGGTCAGTTTTTTCGGCGCCGTTCATAATCCGCGCAACCCCGCCGATATCGCCGGAGGCTCTTCCGGAGGCTCCGCCGCCGCCGTCGCTGCCGGACTTTGTTATGCCTCGATTGGCACCGATACCGCCGGCTCGATTCGCGTACCCGCGGCGCTCTGCGGATGCGTTGGCT
>CAVSGB010000145.1:0-17167 GCA_963726845.1 uncultured Bacteroidota bacterium
GTACAGCCGCCAGTTTATTATCCATTTTTTTCAGTTGTACAGCAAAATGGCCGAAAACTAGTCTTAAACAATCTTGTAGAAAAAAATAATTTATATACAATCGATTCCGATGACCTTGAGCAAAAGGCAAAAACTTCAAAGATGCTTATTTTGTGCCATCCACACAACCCGGTTGGCAGGGTTTGGAAAAAAGATGAATTAAATAAAATTGCAGAAATATGTCTTAAAAACAAAATTATATCGGTTTCAGATGAAATTCACAATGATTTGGGTATTTAACCCACATCGGCACATTCCAATAGCTTCTCTTTCGCAAGAAATTGACAACATAACAATTACATGCCATTCGGCTAGCAAAACATTTAACCTCGCCGGTTTGTCAACAGCTTACGCTTTTACGCGAAATCAGGAATGGCAAAAATATTTAAAAAATATATTTCATCAATTCAGGTTGAGTCGTTAAATACATTTGGACTTAATGCAATGGTTGCGGCTTATGAAAAATGCGAACCCTGGCTTAAAGATTTACTGGATTACCTGCAAACAAACTATAATTTCATTAAGGAATATTTATCGGCTGAAATACCAATGATAAGATTGAGCCCTTTGGAAGCAACTTATCTTTTATGGATTGATTTTCGGGAATTGAGATTAACTGATAATGATTTAAAAGAATTCATTATCAAAAAGGCAGGGTTGGGTTTAAATGACGGACCGATTTTTGGCCCGGGTGGACAAGGGTTCCAGCGCATGAATATTGCTTGTCCGAGGCAATTAATTAAAGATGCCCTGGACAAATTAAATTCTGCTGTACATTCGATTAATTCCTGATTACCTGAATTTCATTGTTTACACCTATTTTAATAATCCCAGATGGTGAATTACGGTTTAAATCATTCTGCCGCCATTCAACAACATAGTCAACTGCATTTATGATATCCTGATCGATTTCATCGAAGTTTGCCGGTGCATTTTGATTGCTGTAGTTGGCTGAAGTTGAAACAAGTGGTTTTCTAAATTGAGAAATCAATTTTTTGCAAAATTCATCGCGTGTTATTCTTATACCTATAGTTCCATCAGATGCTACAAGATTTTTCGCCACGTTTTTTGCGTTGGGATATATAATGGTAAGTGGTTTTTCAGAAAGTTCTATCAGATCGAACGCAATGTCTGGTACTTTCTCTATATAATTTGCCAGCCAACCTGCATCATCAAGCAAAACAATCATACTTTTGCTCTCGTTTCGATTCTTTATTTTATAAACGTTTTTTACAGCTTCAATATTTGTAGCATCGCAACCAATTCCCCAGATAGTATCGCTTGGATAAAGAACTGTTCCACCATTGCGCAAAACCCTAAGTGCATTTTTAATATCTGTGTCCATATTAAAGTATCAATAGTAAAGTAATTAGAGTCAAGAGCAAAGAACAAAGAGCAAAGAATAAGGGAAAGAGAGTAAAGTATTAGAAAGTGTACAATAATCTCCGGTTTCCGGACTCCTGATTCCGGTTTCCGTTTCTAAATAACTTTTTCGTAAACTGCAATTATATTTGAAGCAATTTTTTCCTGACGGAATTGCTGTGCATGGATATAACCATCTATTATCATATTATCCCGAATTGTTGAACTGGTAACAATTATTCTTATTGCCGATGCAATTTCATCGATATTTTCAGGGTCGATATAAATTGAAGATTTTCCACCTGCTTCAGCAAAACATCCTACACGTGAAGTGATGACAGGTGTTTTAGATGTTAATGCCTCAATGATAGGAATCCCAAAACCTTCAAAAATGGAAGCATAAATAAACATTTCAGCTTTCTGATAAAATGCAGGTAAATCATCAGTCGGCACATTATGCAAAAAGAAAATATTTCGCATTTTATTATGATCGATAAACGATTTGACTTTTCCAAGATATCTTGTTGGTTTGCCAATTACAACAAGCGGTATATCGACCTTTGCTTTATGCAACGCCTTAACGATATTCAATAAATTCTTGCGCTCTTCAATTCGGCCAACTGATAAGATAAATCTATCCGGAACCGAATACTTCATTAATATTTCGGCTTTCCTGGAATCGGAAATTATATTCCAAAATATTGGGTTACAGCCCTGGTAGACAACTTCTATTTTACTTTCAGGAATTTCAAAAAATTCAACAATATCTTCTTTGGTTTGCTGACTTACAGCAATAACCTTAGTTGCAGTTTGGGCGGCATATCGAAATTTTTTTTCATAAATTTTCCTGTCAATTGATTTATATAGTTTGGGATAACGCATAAAAATAAGATCATGTATTGTCACAATAGAAGGAATCCCGGTTTTATCAATATTGTTAGGAAGTTCATTGCTTAGCCCATGATACAAACTTATTTTGTCTTCAATCAACTGATCTGAAATTCCAAATGTCCTCCAATAAGATGGAAATTGTCGATGCCAAAATTTCTTGGGCCAGAGACAATAATATTATTACGATCAATGAATAATTTTGATTTACGAGGTTTTGGTGTATAAAGAATATGTTCGTTCATCGAGAAATACCCCGACATAATGGATATAGTATCACGGCTGTAATTTCCTAATCCACTTCGGTTAAAGAATGCCCGCTTTGCATCGAACCCTATTCTCATACGTATATTTATATATTAATATCTTGTTTATTAAGTATATACGTATAGAACACCCGTATTAAATTTGCTTCGCAGAGCCCTTCGGGGTTCATCTCCTTGTTGTGATTGATAGTGTATGGATGTTTCATTTAAGATTTTTTAATCTTTCCATTGCTTCGAGTACACTTTCGCGCGTTGCAAAAGAAGAAAAACGAAAATATCCTTCACCCGAAGCGGCCGAAACCAGAGCCAGGTGTCCCTACAATGTTTATATCTTTTAATAATATATCAAAGAAATCCCAGGATTTAATATTGTTTTTTGTTTTAACCCAAACATAAGGTGCATTGATCCCGCCAAAAACTTTAAATCCAAGATTTGTAAAATTATTACGCATAATTGAAGCATTCTCCATGTAATATTTAATTACCTCATGGGTTTCTTTTTTACCTTGCCCAGTATATATTGCAGCCGCAGCTTTCTGCACCGGGTAAGAAACACCGTTAAATTTTGTTGTTTGCCTGCGCAGCCAAAGAGGGTTCAATGGAAATGCCTTTCCACCCTGATCATAAGCCAACAAATCATTTGGAATAATATTGTAAGCACAGCGTGTGCCGGTAAACCCTGCTGTTTTTGAAAAACTACGAAATTCAATTGCTACTTTCCTGGCACCTTCAATTTCATAAATTGAATGTGGAATTTCCGGATCGCTGATATATGCCTCGTATGCTGCATCGTAAAGAATAATCGAATTATTTTCTAATGCGTAAGTTACCCATTTTTGTAAATCGCCTTTAGTGATTGTCATTCCCGTTGGGTTATTAGGGAAGCATAGATAAATAACATCAACTTTTTCTTTTGGAATTTGAGGCACAAATCCGTTTTCTTCTGTACAAGGCATGTAAATCAATCCTTCATAATATCCATTATTTAGGATATATCCGGTTCGGCCACCCATGACATTTGTATCTACATAAACCGGGTAAACAGGATCGCTGACAGCTATTTTATTGTTGTGGCCGAATATATCGAGAATGTTACCGCTATCGCATTTAGATCCATCTGAAATAAAGATTTCATCTATATTCAAATCTACATCTCTTGTTTTGTATTCATTTTCGATAATAGCCTGACGAAGAAATTCGTAACCTTGTTCCGGGCCATATCCTCTGAAAGTAGTAACATTGCCCATTTCATCGACAGCCTCGCGAAAAGCTTTCACGACTGAAGGTACAAGAGGTTGGGTAACATCACCAATCCCCATCCTGATTATTTTTTTTTCAGGATTGGCCAATTGATATTCTTTCACCCTTCTTCCAATTTCAGGAAACAGGTAGCCTGCTTTCAGTTTTAAATAATTGTCGTTTAAAAATGCCATATAATTGCAAGATTTATCCAGCAAATATAAAAATTATGGGGCAAAGAGATGTAGCTATTTTATGAAGATTAGTAAATTTTAATAACCAATTCAAATTATTAGCGTAAAAAGTAAATTGACATTCTTCTTATCCAAATTATAAAAAGAAATATTATTTTTAGAACTTGAAAAAAACTTTATAACATGGGCCCTATTCTTACTTTTGGTTTGATTTTACTTGTTCTAATACCGGTTGGTGTTGCAGTTGTAAAAATTCTTTTTAAAAATACAATTGTTACAAGTGTCGCTTTGTTGATTTTTACTACATCAATGGGTGTTGCTTTTCTTGCATTTATTGTTGGGCAGGTAGGATTAAATGCTTTGATCTGGGTATTGCCCACTGCCTTGTTTTGGCTTCTTGCCAGTAATATTTTTGTGGTCCGATGGATTCAGAAACCATTAAAAGGATTAAAGCAGAACATTGATGATCTTGCCCAGGGAAATTTAAAAACTGAAGTTATGAGGAAAACTTCAGAAAAAAAAGATGAAATGGGCGAAATAGCAGCTTCTGTTTCGCGCTTGATAGAACAATTGATGCAAATTGCTTCCAAGGTTCAGGAAAGTTCAAGTAACCTTATTAACCTAAGCGAAAAAATCAACCAGGGAGCTTCGCAATTATCTCAGGGAGCTGCAGATCAGGCTGCTTCAGCTGAAGAAGTTTCGTCGAGTATGGAAGAAATGGTAGCAAATATTCAGCAGAATACTGATAATTCTAAACAAACTGAAGTAATAGCAGTAGAATCTGCCGCTGGAATAAAGAAAGGAAACCAATCGGTTGTTACAGCAGCCGATTCCATGAAAGAAATTGCAGAGAAAATTTCGATTATAGGCGATATTGCATTTCAAACCAATATTCTTGCTTTAAACGCAGCAGTAGAAGCTGCACGTGCAGGAGAGCATGGAAGGGGCTTTGCTGTAGTTGCTGCTGAAGTCCGTAAATTGGCCGAACGCAGTAAAGTAGCAGCAGATCAGATTAACGAGCTTTCAGCTCAAGGAGTAAATATATCAGAGGCTGCCGCAAAAGAACTTAGCTTTATAGCCCCTGAAATTGAAAAAACAGCAAAGCTTGTCCAGGAAATAACTTCAGCAAGTATTGAACAAAATTCAGGCGCCGAACAAATAAACAGTGCATTACAACGTCTTAACCAGGTTACACAGCAAAATGCAATATCTTCCGACAACCTGGCACAAAGCTCTGAAGCCCTTGCAAAAGAAGCGGAAAACCTAAAAGAAATTACAACTTTCTTCCAGGTTACTATTAAAAAGAATATTGTTGTACAAAAGAATGTAAATAAGACTCCTGAGAAAAAAGCTCCAATTACAACTCCTAAACTTACCGGAAATGGAAATTCTAAAAGTATTGCAATTGCACATAAACCAAATGCAATAGAAAATAACCCGGTCATTAGTAAACCAAAAGAGAATGAAACAAATGATGAAGCAAACAAACCTTCTTTCCGTAAGGAACAACCGACTCTTAAAAAGCCTTCAGATGGCTTTAACCTGCGAATGTTTGATGAAGATAACAAAGACAGTGAATACGAAAGGTTTTAATAAAAATGTTTTTTAAATTCGAAAAGATGGTTATTTTTGCAGGCTCAAAACTGTAAATGATTATTTTAATAAATAGTTTTTAATAATGGCAAATCACAAATCTTCAGAAAAAAGAATAAGGCAGGCTGAAGCCAGAAAGACAAACAATAAGTATGTTGCAAAAACTACAAGAAATGTAGTTAAAAAATTGCGTACAACCAGCGATAAAATTGAAGCTCAGGCTTTATTGCCTAAGGTAGCATCTATGCTGGATAAGCTTGCTAAGAAGAATGTTATCCATTCAAACAAGGCCTCGAACCTGAAAAGCAGTTTGGCAAAACATGTAAGCAGTTTACAATAAGCCAGTCAAATAATAAGATAAACGGGCCTTCGAAAAGAAGGCCTTTTTTATTTGTATTTAGATGTTTTTAAATAAAAACTTTAGAAATTTGCAACTACTGAATTCCAGAATCTCTACATAATGGATAAAATAAAAGTTGTATTGGCCGATGACCATAACCTTTTCCGAAACGGGTTAAAATTATTATTGAGCAATTGTGAAAATATTACAATTGTTGGAGAAGCCTGCGATGGAAAAGAATTATTATCGGTTCTCGACTATACAAAAGCTGATATTGTACTTATTGATATCGAAATGCCGGTAATGAATGGTATCGAAGCCACAAGGGCAGCTCTGGAAAAGTTTCCTGACCTGAAAATTATTTCACTTTCCATGTATGGTGAAGAGGAATATTATTATCGTATGATCGATGCCGGTGTAAAAGGTTTTATTCTTAAAAACTCCGAAATATCCGAAGTCATCAAAGCTATTGAAACTGTTATGGCAGGTGGAAAATATTTCTCGTCTGATGTGCTTTACAATGTTGTTAAAAATATTAAAACAGTAAGTAAAATTTCAAATAATGCAGTGACACTTTCGGAACGCGAAAAGGAAGTGCTGGAGCAAATTTGTAAAGGTTTGTCGAATCAGGAAATAGCCGATATTCTTTTTATAAGTAAGAGAACGGTTGAGAAACACAGGGCAAGCCTTCTTTCAAAAAGCAATACGAAGAACACCGCACAATTGGTGATGTATGCTATAAGAGAATAAACTTTTATGAAAGGAGAACGGAGATTGGAATACGAAGAACGGAACCTGGATAATATAATCTGGAATCCGGTTTCCTGTTTCCGGACTCCGGTTTCCTGTTTTCACGGCTTCAAATTGAAAAATGATAAAGATACAAAATATCAATATGTTTAAAAATGAACATGAACGCAAAAACACTTCCATTTACACTTGATGAGATTAACAGGATAATTGAACAATATCCTACGCCATTTCATATTTACGACGAAAAAGGGATTCGTGGAAATGCCCGCAAATTATTGAAAGCTTTTGACTGGAATAAGGGTATTAAAGAATATTATGCTGTGAAAGCAGCGCCAAATCCTTATCTGATAAAAATTTTAAAGAGCGAAGGCTTTGGAACAGATTGTAGTTCGTTGCCTGAATTAGTATTATCAGAAAAAGTCGGTATCACTGGTGAAAATATTATGTTTTCATCGAACAATACTCCTGCAAAAGAATTTAAAAAAGCAAAAGAACTTGGGGCTATTATCAACCTCGATGATATTTCTCACATATCTTATCTTGAAATGAATGTTGGATTGCCTGAACTTCTTTGTTTTCGCTATAATCCGGGATCGCTGAAAGGGGGTAATCTTATAATCGGGCATCCGGAAGAAGCAAAATTTGGTTTTACACGAGAGCAACTTTTTGAAGGTTACCAACTTGCAAAAGGAAAAGGCGTGAAACGTTTTGGGTTGCATACAATGGTAGCATCAAATGAACTTGATAAGGAATATTTTGCTGAGACCGCAGAGATACTTTTTAATTTAATTGTTGAATTGTCAAAGGAGATTGGTATTACTTTCGAATTTGTAAACCTGGGTGGGGGAATTGGTATTCCATATCATCCCGAACAAAATGCTATTGATTGGGAAGAATTCAGCCAGGGAATAAAAAAACAATATGACAAAATCATTATTGGGAATGGGTTGCCCCATTTGAAACTTTATCTCGAATCAGGACGCGCGATTTGCGGGCCATTCGGATATCTCGTTACCAAAGTACAGCATATTAAAAATACGTACAAAAAATATGCTGGTCTCGATGCAAGTATGCACAACCTTATGCGTCCAGCACTTTACGGTGCTTACCATCATATTACAGTGATGGGGAAAGAAAAAAAACCACATAATGTATTATATGATGTAACCGGTTCTCTTTGCGAAAACAACGACAAATTTGCAATCGACAGAATGTTGCCTGCCCTTGAACCTGACGATATTGTTGTCATTCACGATACAGGCGCACATGGGCACGCGATGGGTTTTAACTACAACGCAAAACTTCGCTCGGCTGAATTGCTTCTTCGGGAAAACGGCGAGGCAAAACTAATCCGACGTGCTGAAACTATGGATGACTATTTCTCAACTCTGAATTTTGAAGAACTCGAGAATTTTAAAGCATGAGCATTGAAAAGCTGGAATCGATGCTTCTTTCCGGAAACAGCCGGTTCAACGTAGGACTAATTGCAAATTATATCGGTGCCGATGAAGGACTTTTCTGCCAGCTTATCGGGTTAATCCATCATGGCAAACAACCCATCCCTCAAAGGGCATCGTGGGTTATGACTGCTGTTACCGATAAATATCCCTGGATTATTATGCCTTATTTATCGGAAATTACTGACCGGTTGCCAGGTTATTCATCAATTCATCCTTCTTTAGCAAGAAATACGCTTAGGCAGCTTGCCCAAATTGATATTCCTGAAGAACTAATGGGAAAAATATTCGACAGTTGTTATCATTTTCTAAATGATAAGAAACAACCAATTGCAATCAGGGTTTTTTCTATGCAGGTGCTTTACAATATATCTGTTAAAGAACCGGAACTTCAGGCAGAATTAAAGTTAATAATTGAAAGTCATTTGGATGAAGCCTCAGCAGGCTTTGCCAATAGGGCAGGCAAATTATTAAAAAAATTAAATAAGCAAACAATTTGATAATAATTCTTTAGTTTAAATACTTTTTAATAATTTTAATCTCGAATTCTTAAACAAGATATAGATTATTATAAACTTAAATAAACTATTATGAGAAAAATTATTCTATGGGCTGTAGCTTCGGTAATGTTCATTTCATCCTGTAAACAAGCTGAAAAGAAAGTTGAAGATAATGGCTTTGCAGGTTTTGATTCTTTAGTTAAAAAAGAAAACTTTCAAAAAGTGATTGATGGTAAAAAAACCGATCTTTTTACTTTGAAGAATGATAGTGGCATGGTTGTGAAAATTACAAATTATGGTGCCCGGTTAGTTTCAGTTCTTGTTAAAGGCAAAGATGGCAAATATGCCGATGTGGCACTTGGCTTTTCAAATATTGACAAATATCTTACCGATAAAACATACTGCGGGGCAATTGCGGGAAGGTATGCAAACCGCATTGCCAAAGCAAAATTTAAAATCGACGGCAAAGAATACAAACTTGCAGTAAATAATGGGGCGAATTCACTTCATGGCGGCATTAAAGGCTTCGATAAAGTAGTTTGGGATGCTTCTCAAAAAGGCGATACACTCAGTCTAAAATATATTTCTGCTGATATGGAAGAAGGATTCCCGGGAAAAGTTAATGTTGAACTAAAGTATATCCTTACCAATTCAAACGAATTGAAACTTGAGATTAGCGCTACGTCTGATAAAAAGACAATTATTAATTTGGCAGGGCATTCCTATTTCAACCTGAAAGGCGAAGGCAATGGTGATATCCTGGACCAGTTTCTTGAAATTTTTGGCGATAAAACTACACCTGTTGATACTGCTTTGATCCCATCTGGCAAATTTGCAGATGTTAAAGGAACTCCTTTTGATTTTACAACTCCTGTTGCAATCGGGAAAAGGATTAATGAAGATAATGAACAGCTAAAATTCGGACATGGCTATGACCATAACTGGGTACTAACAAATCAATCAGGTCAATTGGCTTTGGCAGCCAGGGTTACTGATACAATTTCAGGGAGAATAATGGAAATTTCAACAACTGAACCAGGAATACAATTCTATAGTGGCAATTTTATTGATGGAACCGCGACAGGCAAATCTGGCAAAGTATATAATCAAAGATTTGGATTGGCATTGGAGCCTCAACATTATCCCAATTCGCCTAACCAGCCGAATTTTCCTTCAGTTACCTTAGAACCAAAAAAAACTTATAAAACAACCGTAATCTATAAATTTCTGATAAAAAAATAAATTGATTTACAATTTCTGAAAAAGGCCTTTTGCATCGAAAGATAAAAAAGGCTTTTATTATTAATAATTGTAACAATTACACTAAAAATTACGATAATTGCAGTTATTTTTATTTGGTCATTAAACATAAAAATAATATTAAATGCGTACCAACCTCACAATAACAATCTAAAATGAACACTGAATTATTGATAAAAAAGTTTGAAGAACTTTATAAAACAAAACCTGTTATTGCCCGCGCCCCGGGACGTGTAAACCTTATTGGCGAACATACTGATTATAATGATGGATTTGTATTGCCTGCTGCTGTTGATAAAGAAATCGTTTTTGCCATACAGAAAAATAACATCAGGAAAATCCGTGCATTTTCTTTAGATATGAATGAAAGTGGAGAATGTGAAATAAACAAACTATTGCCACAACAAGGATGGATAAATTATATTATTGGTGTGTTTAGTGAAATATCCAAAAAAGGGGTAAGGATAAGCGGGACCGACATTGTTTTTGCAGGTGATGTGCCTTTAGGTGCAGGCATGTCCTCCTCGGCAGCGCTCGAGTGTGCTCTGGCTGTTGGATTGAACAGCATTTTTAACGGGAAACTCGATAAGCTTCAGCTTGCCCTTGCGGCTCAAGCGGCAGAACACAATTATGCAGGCGTAAAATGTGGTTTAATGGATCAGTTTGCAAGCATGTTCGGGAAAAAAGACCATGTTATCAAGCTCGATTGCCGGAGCAAACAATACGAATATTTTCATTTTGATTTTTCAGGTTTCAACCTTGTGCTTTGCGACACCAATGTGAAACACGAACTTGCTTCATCAGAGTATAATACCCGCCGGGAACAATGTGAAAATGGGGGTTCAATAATCCGGAAAAAATTTCATTATGTTAAAAATTTGCGCGACGTAACTCCTGAAATGCTGGAATCTCTGAAAAATGAATTCGAACAGGTTATTTATGATCGATGCCTCTTTGTTGTGGAAGAAAACCTCCGTGTTGAAAAAGCCTGTCACGCCTTGTTGAGAGAAGATTTTGTGACATTTGGTATTTTAATGTACCAATCGCACGACGGGCTTAAAGATATGTATGAAGTCAGTTGCCGGGAGCTCGATTTTCTTGTCGATTGTACACGCAATAATCACGATGTCCTGGGGGCACGAATGATGGGTGGCGGGTTTGGCGGTTGTACAATAAACCTTGTAAAAAAAGATGCCACTGAAAAATTCATAAAAGATATTGCACCGCTTTACCAGAAAGAATGTGGCAAAGAAATGAAAGCTTACGTTGTGAAGATTGGCGATGGGGCAAGAGTGGAGAAAAATTAATTGCACCGGTACTGTAAAAACCACTTCGCTAATTTAAATTCGGGTTCAATTTTTAAAACTTTAATCAAATATTCTTTTGCTTTGTCTTTGTTGTTAATATTTAGATAGGCAATTGCTATTTGAAGATAGGTGTCTAAGTATTCCCAACTTCCATTTGTGTTATTTTTTTCATATAACTTTATAGATAAGTCAAATAATTTTATACCTTCATTGACATCACCTCCAAAAACAGAGGGCTTGGAAACTAATGAGCGGCCTTTGGTTGCCCATGCATAAGGATAGAGCTTATTCATGTTAACTGCTTTGGTAATGCAGCCATCGATGGACGAACCCAAATACATCCCCTTCATAGGCGAAAAACCTATCTCGGTTCCATATAAACAAGCTTTTATTACATATACTTCGGTCAAATATTTTTTGCTTTCGATGAGATTATCTGCATTTGCCTTGGCCTTGCTTATATAAGCATTGTACAATTCTTTATCTGTATTATAATAAGTATTAAAATATAAAAGGGAATACTCTGCTTTTATTAATAAATAGGTATTTTCCAACGATGGTTTTTCTTTGCTTAAATTCTTTATTAATTCAATTGTTAAATTTTTATTTTCTGTTATGTATGATTTATATAAAATGCTATCAACTGATTTAATAGTCTCGTTCCCATGAGACTTGAATAAAATCAATGTTAGAAATAATATTGTAGCAATTGTTTTTATTTTAGTCATTTCCTTAAAATTATAATTCCTGTAATTATTAAAAAGAAAGCAATACAAAGCCATGCAAAATAATCGCCAAACAAAGAATAGATAGTTTTTTGTCCTTTGACAGGAATATCAGAATATAGTATTAATTCATTGGTTTTATAAAAATCCAATGACGACAATAACTGCCCTTTACAATTAAATGAGGCCGATAACCCATTTGAAACTGACCGGGCCATATAAACCCTTGCTCAATTGCCCTGAATGATGATACATACGTGTGGTAGGGCGAAATTTCACGCCAATCATTCCCTGGCACTAACATAATGTCAATTTTTGCTTTGCTTATCTGATTAATGAGTGAGGGAAAATCCATATCGAAACAAATGGCTGAACAAATCCTTCCATAAGGAGAATCAAAGTATTTTAGTTTCCCATCACCATACTTGCCTTCTCCAGGTGTTAGTTTGGCTTTATTGTAAGCAAATAATACCTGACCTTTCGGCGAAACCCAAACAATTTTATTTTCCGGCCTTATATCAGGAAATCTTTTTGGTATAATGCACATTGGTAAACCTAAATAAATAGAGTCTTTCTGTGCTATTGCCTTGGCCTTTTCAATAAAACCTTTTTCTTTATCTTCCGGTAAACTGATTATGGCTTCTATCCCAAACACAATTTTTGCACCTGAAGACGCTGCAATATCAGAATTATGTAAAAACTTATTATTCGCCATGTCATTAATAGAATCATTGTTTTCGTTATAGCGATTATTTAATTCAGCTTTGTCTATGTTTATGGATGCAATACGAACTGTGCCGTATTTATTATTAATTGCTAACCTGATTTGGCCAAATAGTATCACAATTAGAAATAGAATGCCATAAACTAATAGGCTTAAATAGATTTTACGTTTTTCGAAAGAATTATCCCAAAGCCAGTTTATAATAGATGCTGTCCAGATAATAAAAAATGTTACGCCCCAAATTCCGGTAACTGAAATGAGCTGCAATAATGGCAATGATGTTTGGGTGTGCGCCAATGTACCATAAGAACCTGAAGGATTTGTTGACACAACTATAAATTCCATAATAACATACACGGAAGGGAAAACAAGTGATGAAACTATCCCATTTACTTTTTGGTAATAAACCCTGTCGATTAAAAAAGTTAGCGCTGTAAACACGCTCATTATAAACATCAGGAAGTAATAGAAAAACCCAGTCATGGGCATCATTCCTTTCCATATAAATATGTTTGAAAGCCATCCAGCCAACACAACTAACAAGAACCCTCTAAATGGCTTTTGATAACGTAAAAACCGTATCAGAAATAACGGAGCTAAAAATGCAGCGATTGGCAGTATCCACCTTCCGTTATAAAAGAATAAAAATGCAAACCCTATTAAAAGATAGAAATAAGATTGATTTGATTTTGTTTTAAAAATAGAACTTAGCATAAGTCAAAAAATTAAGTTTTGGCAAACTTAAGCTGTCAAAGCCTTATTTCTGAATAAATTTGATGAGGTGCACGAAAATGTGATGAGATGTTTTAAGATGTTCTGAGATGTTGAATTGATTCAGTTCAAAATAATCAAATTTTTGACGAAGCAAGCTTTCTAAATTCTTTAATTTTATTTCTTGAAACAGGAATTACATTGTCACTATCTTTAAAATGGATTTTTAACCCCTGGGCATCTCCGGTAATATGATGGATATATTGCAAGTTTACCAAATATGAACGATGTGGTTTATAAATTATATTGGTTGAGTTTGTTTTCTGCTCAATATTATAAATGGTTTCCCTTACCGTAATCCTTTTTATTCCATTGTTTTCATAGATAATATTTAAATAATTACCTATTGACTCAACATAAATAAGATTGTTAATTTCAATATTTACCTTATTAAATTTATCAACTTCAAATTCTAATTGGTTTTGAGAAACGTGCCCATTTTTTAGTTCAATCGAATTGTTAATATTTGCTGCAATTTTAAGATGTTTTTTAAGCAGATAATATTGATTGGCCAAATTAATAATTATTCCTAACGGGGACCCCAAATAACAACTGAAGATAAGCCCACCATAAATAATTTTTAAATGTAAACTCCTGAAAAGTATTGTATTTGTTAATAAGATAAATATTCAATGCAAAAAACATAATATTGGCAAAGATGAGATTAATGACCACAACCCAAACCAAGTTTCTCTTTAGTGTCCATTTATCTTCATTGAAATATTGGGAGAAAATTAAAGGAATAATTACTGTGGTTACTAAACCTGCAAAGCCTCCTGAAGTAGCCATGTATGCAGAGAACAAAATATAATTGGGGTTATTTCCAAGTCCAAAAGGCTTAAAAAGGATAAGAAATAAAAACACGCACAAACCTATTGGCACTATTTGCTTAATCCTTCTCGAAGGTTGAAAAGAAAAAGGGTATGGACGGTTCAAAAATGCAAACATGCCTATTGTTTGTTTCTATAAATATAATAAATATTCAAGATAAAAATAGATTGAAGAGTTGACATAAAATGAGGAAGAGTTTCAATGAAGCAGCACGTTAAAACACAAAAAAGCCACCCAAAACTGAGTGGCTTTTTCTTTTGTTAATCTTGTACCTTGAATCTTTAAATCTTAAATCTAAAGAATTATTTGTCTTTTACAATTCTCATTTTATAGAACGAACGCCATGCAAAATAAAGTGCAATTATTAAGAACACTATACCAATGTATGGGGCAACAGGCCTGAATTCAGCTGTAATTGCTATTTCCATTGCAAGCAACCCAAATAATGTAGTAAACTTGATAATCGGGTTCATAGCAACAGAAGAAGTATCTTTAAAAGGATCGCCAACAGTGTCACCAACTATAGTAGCATCGTGAAGTGGAGTTCCTTTCATTTTCAGGTCAACTTCTACAACTTTTTTAGCATTATCCCATGCACCACCGGCATTGGCCATAAATACAGCCTGAAACAAACCAAATATAGCAATGGCAATAAGATAGGCAATAAAGAAAGAGGCCGCAGCAAATTGTATAGCCTTTGTAGGAGCTCCAACAACTTCGTAACCCGAAATGAACGCAAATGCAAGTGCAAAGCAGAATACAGCAGGGAAAATGTTCCACATCCCATTCTGGGCATATTGAGTGCATATTTTTACAACTTCTTTCGATTTCTCAGTAGAAGCCTTTTTATCTGCATTTGGATCGAGATTGATGTTCTTTTTAATGTATTCAACAGCACGGTATGCGCCGGTTGTAACAGCCTGTGTTGCAGCTCCGGTAAACCAGTAAATAACAGCACCACCACAAAGAAATCCAAGTATAGTCCAGGGATTTAAAACATTAAGAATAGTTTCAGGATCAACGCCCAGTTTGCCTTTAATTAAAAGAATCAGTGAGAAAATCATTGTTGTTGCACCTACCACAGCAGTACCAATAAGTACGGGCTTTGCAGTAGCTTTGAAAGTATTTCCGGCGCCATCATTGGCTTCAAGGTAATGTTTGGCTTTTTCGAAGTCGGGTTTAAAACCGAAATCTTTTTCAATTTCAGCTCCAACATTAGGTATGCTTTCGATAAGCGACAATTCGTAAACTGACTGTGCATTGTCGGTTACAGGGCCATAACTGTCAACAGCAATGGTAACAGGGCCCATGCCCAATAAACCAAATGCAACAAGGCCAAATGCAAATATGGAAGAATAAACCATTAACTGGTCAAGTCCAAGAGTACTTGTTATATATGCAATAAACATAAGAACGACGAATACCAGGCCCATCCAGAAAGCGCTGAAGTTACCGGCAACAAAACCTGAAAGAATTGTAAGTGATGCACCGCCTTCGCGACCGGCGCTAACAACTTCCTGCACATGCGATGACTTTGGACTGGTAAATATTTTTGTGAACTCTGGAATAATAGCACCACCAATAGTTCCGCAGCTAATAATTGTCGAAAGAACTGCCCATAAATTTGGGTTCATCGCACCAACTTTGGTTGCTTGCCCAACAAGGAAGTAGCTGGCAATAAATGTTACGATTATTGACATGATAGAAGTGATCCAAACCAAATTTGTAAGTGGTTTTTCAAAATCAAGATGATCCTTTTTACTATATAAAGCCTGGCTTAAAAAGCCGTTGAGCCAGAAAGAAACTATAGAAGTGATGATCATGAGGATACGCATTACAAAAATCCAAACAAGGAATGTAGCCTGAAGCTCAAATCTTAAAGCTTCGTCAATTCCCGGAACCATACCAACAGCAAGTACTATAAAGGAAACAAGTGCAACACCGGTTACTCCATAAGTTTCGAAACCATCTGCGGTTGGGCCAACACTGTCGCCGGCATTGTCACCGGTACAATCTGCAATAACACCGGGATTGCGGGGATCGTCTTCACCAATCTTGAAAACAACTTTCATAAGGTCAGAACCGATATCGGCAATTTTGGTAAAAATTCCACCGGCAATACGTAAAGCTGAAGCGCCAAGTGATTCACCAATTGCAAAACCAATGAAACAAGCGCCGGCAAGGTGGCGTGGTATAAAAAGTAAAATGATAAGCATCATGATAAGCTCAATACAAACCAGCACTACACCAATACTCATACCTGAGTTTAAAGGTATATTAAGAAGTTTCAAAGGCTTACGTTCAAGTGAAGCAAAAGCCATACGACTATTTGCAAGAGTATTCATCCTGATACCAAACCAGGCAACCCCATAAGAACCTAAAATCCCGATTACTGTCCACGAAAGGATCAGCAATACGCCGCCAACACCTGCGTGTTGTAAAAATCCAAAATAGAATGCAACACATGCTGCAATTATCAGAAACAAGTAAATAAGAAATTTGCCTTGTTGAATAAGATAGGTTTTACATGTTTCGAAAATTATTTTTGAAACATCTAACATCGACTGATGGGCTTTCAGGTTCTTCACCCTTATAAACTGGTAAAGGCCAAATGCCAGACCAAGCACACAAATTAGAAATCCCCAACTTAGAAGCGACATCTGCGATCCGGAAAAAGTCCGATAATCAGCAGCACGACCAGCGCGGCATAGGCGGCGAGCAGGATGGATACAAGCACGGATATCACGCCAACGTTTTCCCCTGATAAAGGAATTGTTGGATCATGCCGGTTATTGTATACTAAGAGAGGATACCCGCTAAATATACGTGGTTACGAGGCAAACCGGTCGCCCAAAACCGCCCGGTGCACGCGGGACGGGAAGCATTGTACATGACAAAGGGAATAGGCGTTGATATTG
>CAVSGB010000146.1:0-7487 GCA_963726845.1 uncultured Bacteroidota bacterium
GGTCGTGATGTTCAGTTTAAAATCAATGGAGTAAGTGTGAATGTTACATTGATTAAACTAAACAAAAAAACTCGAGAGTTCAAAACTTTTGTAAAAGGTAAGTTACTTCTGAACAAGGTGGAGATTACCTGCGCACAGGATAAAATTAATAATGGGTTTGTTAAATACACAGCTGATAAGATTGAGAAATCTGGTGATAAAATATTGTTAAAGGGTAATGCAAAATTGACTTCTGAAAATAGAAGCATCGAAACTGATGAAATTATTATTACAACAAATTAGTTGATTTTAATTTTAGATAGAAGTCGATAATTTGAAGACTTCTATCTATTTTTACTTTTATTGATTAGATATAAAATAAAAAAGAAGAAATAGCCAGCGCCCAACATCGGCTCATATTTCATAAGGGTTTCAGAGGTTTTGCGAGTTCAGTTCCCGTTTGCAAGTATTGTGCCGGGTGATAAAGACGAACTTCGAAATCCCTTACGAAACATAGCCGCAAGCGTTATGTGGCATAAAAAGAGACAAAACAGAATATGAGAATTATCAATTGGAAAAAAATATGGAAAGACCCAGTCTGGAGCAAAGTTATTTCAGCAGGATTAGTCTTTATTATAGCTCAATTTGCAATATTTATTTGGAGCTTGATTATCAATATTAACTTTTATCAAGTATATCAGCAAATTTTTAGACTGTTATCAAGAAAATATCAAATTAATGGATGGATAATAATTACAACTTTAATATTTTTAGTTTATGGATTATATTTTCTATTTAGAGATATTTTTCTGAATCAAGAAAAGCTTGGAAAGCCTGATTCCAATAGTCAAGATGAAATAAAAGAGGAAGATTTAACAATAACAGAAGAGCCGACCATATTTTTTCATCAGAGATTTTGTGATGCTTTTCCTGGATACCGTTATGGTGTTCAATGGTTCAATTCTAAAAGTATGATTAATTATAGATTAAGTCTTTTACTTTCTCATCCAACTAAATTCAACAAAGCAGGACATGATTCAACAATTGATCCCATTTGGTGGTATAGAGGTTCAAGTGCCATGTTCATTGAGCATTTTGAAATTTTAAAAGGTAGAAAAGTTTTAATTAATATTGATGAACTAATAATTGAAAAAATTGCCGCTTTTAGAGGACGTCATTATTATCAAGATTTTATTTATGTGCAATGTCTTCCTGATAAACCAACGGGTTTGTATAAGATTGATTTAAGTAGAATTAATCAGTACGAAGAATATAGAGAGGACTTTGGTATTTATAAAGGAAAACTAATTTCAAGACTAGAATATGATGATGGTTCTGCAATAGTTAAAGGAAAACCTAAAAGAGTTGAAGAAGCAGATTTAAGAACAAGAACTTTATCAAAATATAATTTTATAATCACTGCAAAATCTTCTCCATACAATTGTGATAAATTTGATATAAACTCAGAAGTTTATTTTGATCGTCTTTTAAAAGGAGAAATTACCTTTGATGATTTTATAGCTTGGATGGAAACTTTTCCTAAAAATAGATTTGATTATTAAGTTAAAAATATTAACGCCACATAACATCGGCTCACAGCCAATGCGGGTTTCAGAAGGTTCGCAAGCGTCAGAGCCCGCATGTAGGCATTTGTGCCAGCGGACAGAGACGCGCCCCGCACTCCCGCACTGTAAGTAGCCGGAGACGTTATAGGGCATTTTAAAAAAACAGATAAGCGATGAATATTTTAGTTGAATATAAAGATACTATCATACTTTGAAGATAAAACCTAATTTAGTTCAAGCGAATAGTGCAATTGCAACTTTTAACTAATCGGATTATTTGATAAATTTTTAACTTTATGGATATAAGGATTCGAAATGCAAAAGAAACTGATAAGGAGCAAATATTTAGACTTGTCGAAAAATTTGCAACATCTTTCAAACCTGATTTTGCAATGTTTACTATTTCATATAATAAGATACTAGACAATGATTCTACAATAGTTTTGGTCATTGTTGATAAAGACAAAATTATCGGATATTTATTGGAATTTGAGCATTATACATTTTATGCCAATGGTCGTGTTGGATGGGTCGAGGAAATTATGATAGATGAAAATTATAGGAGACAAAAACTTGGAAATGCTTTAATGGATGAGTTTAATAAATGGATACAATCCAAACAGGGGAAATTGATTGGATTGGCAACACGGAGAGCCGCAGATTTTTATAAAGCAATAGGATATGAAGAATCAGCTGTATTTTTCAGAAAACTAATAAATGAAACAAAATAATAAATGTGCACAACCAATATTCAAGTATGTTACAATCAATTATTATTAATAAATTAGCAAAATAAAATAAAATGAAACGGAATACTTTAAATAAAGTATTATTTTTAGTTGTATCAATATCAGCGTTTTTAACGAATGTATATTCACAAAATGCTGATCATAACAACAATGATAGTATTTTACATTCAGATGGATTAAAAAACTCAGTTGCGATAAAACCTATTGATTTGTTTGTTTCGATTTATGCAATACAATACGAAAGACAAGTTGGCAAAAAAAATGAAATGATATTAGGATTATATTACATTGGAAGTAGTACCAATGAATATCCGGGTACATTTAAATTATATTCGCCAATGATTGGATACCGAAGATATTTATGGAAAGGACTGCACGTGGAATATATCTTGTTACCGGGATATGCTAAATATAATGATACAATAGTTAAAAAAATATATAATAGCTTTGAGGTATGGAATGAGTTTCATGTAGGGTATAGATTCGAATTTAAAATATTAAAAATGCCATTCTTTATTACACCTCAGGTTTTAACAGGATTTAGTTTGTATAAATCAAACCAGCCTCAGAGCTTTAAGCTGATTGATGATAAGCCGGAAAACTATTATACCAATGTATTATATATTTTCCCAAATATTAATATTGGTGTTAGATTTTAAATAATCGGGAGTTCACCTGAAATGATTGGTGATATTTATAAAAGAATGATTGATTTTTTTGTTGATAAGGAAATAGAAGAATGGAAGACAAATAAAAACGCCCTATAACAAAGGCTCATAAAACATAGGGGTTTAAGTGGTTAGGCTGCATTTTAGCCCGCTGGCAAGGTTTGTATCGGTTGATACATTCGCAAACCCGCAATCCCCTACGTTTCATAGCCTCGAACGTTACCAACCATTTTAAATGCGACAGACGAATCATAAAAATTTTTTATGATAAATAAGCGATAGTTAAAAAATTATATAGTAGACTAAACAAAAAAAATAAAAATTATGAAAAATTATTTAAAACTTATCTTTTCCATTTCCTTTGTTGTAGTGGTTTTAAATGTTCAAGGACAAATTAAATTTGGCCCTAAAGTTGGATTGAACTTATCTACAGAGACACTTAAAGCTCAAGGTGTAAGTATTGATTCTAAATTTTTAGTAGGTTATAATTTTGGGATTATTTCAGAGATTCCATTAAAAGATAAGTTTGTTTTGCAACCGGGTATTCTATTTTCGACAAAAGGTTCAAATTACACAATAGATGGTATTGATAGAACAATTACTCCAATTTATATTGAATTGCCAATTAATTTAGTATATAAAATTGATTTAAGCCAAGCACGATTATTTGTATTTGCACGGACCATATTTTGCTTATGGGATTGGCGGAAAATTTAAAACTCCTGATTATACAAGAGATATTCATTATGTCCCAAGCGTAAATAGTGATATGAAGCGTTTTGATTTTGGTTTAAATTTTGGAGTAGGATTAGAAATTCACAAGTTTCAAATCTCAGCACAATATGGATTGGGATTACTAAATTTAGCTCCATCTGAGGCAGTTAATGCGGTTGATGCAGTGCTTAAAAACTATGTGATTGGACTATCATTCGCATATTTATTTGGAGATAAATAATTTTTTTAAGTATTAGTAAAAACGGTTGGTAACATCGGCTCACAAACAATGCGGGTTTTAGAAGGTATGCAAGCGCAGTGGCACGCGTTCAGCGGCATTGCCAGTGGACAGGAACGCGCCCCGCACTCCCGCACTGTTAGTAGCCGCAAGCGTTCGCCGCCCATTAACGCCAGTTGTTTTGTCAGTTTGATTTTGTGATTTTTTTGCTGACTAAATTTTCGGTTTTAATTTGATTTTGGATTTTAAATTTAAGCGGATAATTTGATTTTAATAATCGTTCTTTGATAATGGATTTCTGATTTTCAAGCTGGTTCAATTTGTATTAGGATTTTATGTCGTTTAATTATTAAAGTTTAATCAAGTTGCAATACTTGTAATTATTGACTTGTAAAAGGATTATATTCCGATTGTCAAATGATTTTAATAATGGTATAATTTTATAATGATTTTAAAAATAGGTTTGCCTTCGGCAAAGTTTTTTATAAATTGATTTCGGTTTTTGTTGATAGATTTGATATTATAATTTTGGATTTGGATTTATAATCAAGCAAATCCGGGCGATTTGATAATTTGTATTTGATTTTGGATTATTAATGGATTTTGATAAATTAGCAAATGATTTAAAATCGGCCAGTAAAATTTTCTTTTCATTGATAGCTTATTCCAAAATTTAAAGATTTGATAAAGAAGAAAAATAAAACGGGCGGCAACATCGGCTCACCGTCCATGCGGGTTTCAGAATGTTTGGAAGTTTATTTCACGTTGGCAGGTTTTGTGTCGGTGGATAAATTCGTTCTTCGCAATCCCGCACGGTCGGTAGCCGCAAGCGTTATGGCCAAGTGTAAAAAAATACGAATCATGAAGAAACTTTCAATAATTTTTAGTCTTTTGTTTTATATGATTCTTTTGAATAGTCAAGATAATCATAACTCTGGTTGCTGTGATAAAGAATTGAGTGCTGACAATCAAATTAAAAAATATTTAAAGCATGATTTTTCAACTTTATTGATTCCCAAATGTAATTTTCTTGGATTTATTGGGAAAGATTTTCAAAGGATTCAGATTTTTTATTCTTCAATTACTAAAGATTCAAAACATCCTGACACATACTTTATAAAAGGGGTTTCAATAGTTAAAAAAAATATTTGTGATTTCGATGGAACAATCACATTGGAAAAAGTTGAGGAATTTAAGAATACTCATATTTGGATGGATTTGCAAAATAAAGATTCTGTATTAAATGCTCGTAGGATATTAATTGGAAGATATAAATTCAATGAAAATAAAGAACAGAAAAACGCAGGAATTTTTCAAGGTGAATTTTTGCTGGATTGGTATCTGGATTATTTCGATATAATTCATTATGACAATTTAGAGGGATATTCTGACAGTTACCGTAATAATCAATATACTGGAACTTGGACAGGTTATAATAGTAATCAAGAGACAATATGCAATTGGGGTGATATTAGAATACCCAATTCAGGAGATTTGGACATTGGAACAGGAGAATTTTATCCTAATGCGAAATATTTAAATAATGGATGGGAAGATTATAAAAATAAATAAACACCTGGCCATAACATCGGCTCATATAAAATGCGGGTTAAAGTGGGTTTGCAAGTTCAGTGCTTTCTAATTATATTTGTGTAGTGGGATTTATTCTGCAAGTAAATCCCGCACTTTACATAGCCGAGGAACGTTTAGCAACAATTTTTTGAGATTGTAGTAAGATTTAAATATTTATGAAAAGTAGTGTTAAGAATAATTGGATTAAAGATAAAATTGATAAATCTCCTATAATTACAATTATTGTATCTATTTCTGCAATCTTAGGATTTTTAATTTCAATCTTAATTGGAATTTATTCTTTAAATCAAATTAGACAAAGACCAATTATTAAATTTAATTCATTGGCATGCATTAAATTTACAGATGATGCCTTGCATATAAATGAATTAATTTCTGATGAGAATTGTATTGTATATTCAAAAAATAAGGTTAGTCCTGTTAAAGCTATTATTTCTGATGAAAAAATTCAAAATGATTCAATTGGTAGAGTTAAAGTTAAAGTCGCAACTTTAAGTTTTGCATTTTTAAATCCTACCAAAGATGATTACTCATTGTATAATTTTGAATTATCTGTAAATTTTGAAAATTATCAATATGTTTATAAATCAGTTTGCTATAAAATTGATAACGATTCAATAAATAATAATAATAGTTATAAAGTGATCTTAAAACCTGGTGATGTATGTGTAAAAGATATTAAATTTTACTTTATTCATTCTGGTAATTTGATGATGAATTTAAGAAATAACAATTATAAAATTACAATTACATGTCAAGATCAAAACATAGATTTTTACAAGTCTACGCAAAATGTAGAAATAAAGTATGATAATATAAATCAATTAAAATAATAAATAACATGTTGCTAACATCGGCTCACAGCCAATGCGGGTTTCAGAAGGTTTTCAAGCTTCAGCGCACGCATGTAGGCGCAGGTGCTGGCGGATGCGGACGCAACCACGCAAACCCGCACTGGCAGTAGCCGCAAACGTTCAGGCACAACAAAAACAATAAATATGAAGACAAAATTATTAGGATTGATTTGTCTAATATCAATGAAATTATTAGGACAATCATATAAGCCACTTTTGGTCGAAGGGAATAGATGGAATCTATTATATAAACCAATAGTTTATAATTACAAGTGTGCAAAAAGTTCTTATAGAATCCGATTCTATTGGGACGCAATATTATAAATTGATTTCTGATACAATAATATCAGGTATAAAATATTTTAAACTATACTCGTCAAATGATTTAAATAATTGGAAAATTAAAGCTTTACTAAATGAAGATTCAACAGATCAAAAGATTTTTTGCGATGGTACATTAATTTATGATTTTAAGTTAAAAATTAGAGACACTATAATTATAAACGTTTTTGAATTAGTTGTAGATACAATAGATTCGATAAGAATTGGCTCAAATAATTATAAAAGGATACGACTTAACAATTATTTTTTTAAGAGAATAGATTGGATAGAAGGAATTGGAGCCTCAATTGGTCCAATATCAATTATGAACCGATTTGGAGATATGTGTCAAACAGATTATATTGATACATTGTTATGTTTTTACAATAATGATACATTGATTTATCAAACAAATAATTTTTGCTTTTATAAAACTAATTATCTTAAAATTAATAATATAGAAAAGCAAGTCCAATATTTAATTTCTCCTAATCCAATAAAAGATTATTTTACAATAAAATCCCAAAATAACGATCAATATTTTATAAATATATATAATAATCAAGGACAAATGGTATTTAGTCAAAAGGCACATGATCAATATATTCAAATTAATATTCAAAGTTTAAAATCTGGGATTTATTTTATAAGATTGACAAATCAAAATCAAACGGAAGTTTTTAAAATTATTAAAAAATAATTGCTGTGCCTAACATCGGCTCACCAAACCATGCGGGTTTCAGGGGCTTGCAAGTGTAGTAGCACGCGTGCAGCGGCATTGCCAGTGGACAGTGACGCATCCCGTG
>CAVSGB010000147.1:0-10169 GCA_963726845.1 uncultured Bacteroidota bacterium
TACTGGGATTGGTTGGCCCTTTGGCATCAATGCCTTAACAAGTAATACCCATCCAAACCCGACACCTCTTTCATAGAGATGGTTACCTAAAAAGAAGATTCTAATGTGTCCCGTTTAGCTTAGCAAGTGCCCTATTAGAGACTCTGTATCTAATTTTTTTCCAACAGAGTTGGAGCAATACGTAACTGAACGAGGTGCCACAGAAAGATAACCAGATTGCTAGGGACCGGCAAATTATTCGATGAGGATTTTGCGTGAATACCATATGCCTCCTTTCAAAATGTGTATTGACAAGGTGAAGCCTGTCAGTGTTATGCCTTCATACAATGAAGTAGATGGCGTGCCTTCTCATGCGAATAAATGGCTTATCAAGGATGTGTTGAGAAAGGAATGGAAATTCAAGGGAATGGTTGTTTCCGATTATTACGGGGTCGATCATTTATTTGGAAAACACTTTGTGACCAAGGAAGGTAAAGATTCTGCAATGGTTGCCTTTAACTGTGGCGTTCAATATGAGTTTCCACAAGCAAATTTTTATAAGTTTCTTCCTGCTTTATTGAAAGAAAAGAAAATAGAACTTGCTGATATAGATGGCGCTGTAGCATTAGTCTTGAAACTTAAATTTGAATTGGGACTTTTTGAAAATCCTTATGTTGATTTAAAAAAAGCTATCGAAGTAAGTAAAAAAGAAGAGCACAAAAAAGTTGCTTTGCTGGCAGCTCATGAATCAATAGTCTTGCTAAAAAATGATAACCTGCTTCCATTATCAAAAACAAAATACAAAAAAATTGCTGTAATAGTGGCCATGTGCAAAAGATACATTCTTTGGCGGCTATGCTGGCGAACCTTACGAAAAGGTCAGTGTATTTGATGGAATAAAAAAGAAAGTTGGTTCAAAAACCGAGATGCTTTTTGCTCAAGGGTGCAGGTTGACAAAAACCCAGAAAAACAGCCATTTAAATTGGAAAATGGATGAAATAGAAATTATTTCTCCCGAAGAAAACAGGAAATTAATCAAAGCTGCTGTTGAGGTTGCTAAGAAAGCCGAAATCGTTATTCTGGCAATCGGCGAAAACGAACATCTTTGCCGTGAAGCATGGGCTAAGACTCATATTGGCGATAACAATACATTGGATTTATTTGGTCAGCAAGAAGAATTGGTAACAGAAATTGTTGCTCTGAAAAAACCAGTTGTTGTTTATCTTATGAATGGTCGTCCTTTGTCAATTAATTATATTAAGCAAAATGTCCCGGCAATAATTGAAGGCTGGTACATGGGCCAGGAAACTGGAACTGCTGCTGCTGATGTGATTTTTGGCGATGTAAACCCATCGGGTAAATTAACTGTGACATTCCCAAAATCTGTCGGGCAATTGCCGATGTATTACAATCACAAACCTACAGCGCAATATCACGATTATATTTCGCAGGATATTTTGCCACTTTTCTATTTTGGATATGGCTTGAGTTATACCAAATTTCAGATAGGACAGCCAAAACTTGAAAAAAAGAAAATCAATAAAAAAGTATCGACAAAAGTGACAGTTGAGGTTAAAAATATTGGTAAATTGGCTGGTGACGAAATTGTGCAAATGTATATTCACGATAAAATAAGTTCTGTAACACGTTCGGTAAAGGATTTAAAAGGATTTAAGCGAATATCTCTAAAACCTGGCGAAACGAAGAAAGTAACTTTTAATATCAAACCAGAACTTTTGGCTTTTTATAACATCGATATGAAATACGTTGTTGAGCCGGGTGAATTTGAAATCATGATTGGAAATTCATCAAGGGATGAGGATTTGCAAAAGGTGATTTTGATAGCAGAAGCGTAAATAAAAAGATACTAGATACTTGTTACTGGATGCTGGATACTTTATTATTGCTAATTTCCAGCATCCAGCATCCAATATCATGTGTCATGTGTCATGCATCCAGCATCAAAATATTATAAGTCTATTATTTAACATAAAAAGAAATGACTGATAAACATTGGAACGAACTACTTTCTGTAATTAAAGGTGAAACATTAAGTCCTTTGCCGGTTGGATTTATTATTGATTGTCCCTGGTTGCCTAATTGGTTTGGTGTAGACATTTTGGACTATTTCACCAATGATGAAATATGGTTCGAGGCAAACAAAAAAGCAATTCAAAGTTTTCCTGATGTTATGTTCCTTCCAGGTTTCTGGTTCGAATTTGGTATGTGCACGGAGCCATCTGCTTTTGGTGCAAAATGTATATTTCATAAAAATGAATTCCCTTTTGCTGAAAAAGTAATAGTGAACATGGAAGACATGGTTAAAATTACTGTGCCAGATGTCAGCAAAGACGGGTTATTACCATTTATGATCAACAGGTTGAAACTTGCTCAACCTAAAATAGAGGCACTCGGACACAAGATAAGATTTTCTGTTTCTCGCGGGCCATGAAATATTGCTACTTTCCTAATGGGTACTACAGAATTTCTGATGGCTATGAAAATGATGCCAGACGAAACCCACAAGTTGATGCGAACGATTACAGATTTTTTAATTCAGTGGCACGAACTGCAACGCAAGATGTTCCCAACTATTGAAGGGATGTTGACTCTCGATGACATTGTTGGTTTTATTGGCGAAGATGATTTTAAAGAATTCGCTTTACCCTATTTCAAAGAAATATACAGCGCTGATGTTTCCGTTAAATTCTTCCACAACGATGCGGAGTGTGAAGCCAGCGCAAGTTTTTATCCGGAGATTGGGATTAATCTTTACAATCCCGGCATTTTTACACATTATAATAAACTCAAAGAACTCACGCAAAATAAAATTACAATTCTTGGTAACATTCCTCCACGAGATGTTTTGGCTGCCGGAAAACCAGATGATGTAACTGCATCAGTGAAGACGTTGCTTGCCGAAGCAAACAGCAAAGACAAATTGATCCTTTCATGCGCAGGCGGTATGCCACCCGCAGTAAATACAGAAAATATCCAAGCATTTATTATGGCTGGAAAAGGTTAAATACCCTGGATAAATTTCCACTTTATTTTCTTTAATTCCTCAAGCGATTGTGTTGGTTTTTCAAATCCTTGAGGAATTGGCATTTTTGAGAATGTCTGGAAATATTGAATACAGGCATCGCGCCACCAGGTTGCTTCCCTTTCCTGAATTTCCAATCGGGCTTTTACATTTTGAAATTGTTCGTTATCAATTTTCCCTTCAAGGTTATTCCATTGTTTTCTCATTTGACGAACCGAATCTACACCTGTGAAATATTTTATACATAGTTCATTCCAAAGGGTTCGTCCGGATTTCATTTTATAATCCCAGTTAACATGATGAAACCACAACAACATATTTTCGGGGCATGAATCTAAATTTTCAAAATGAACCTGGATTGGTTGAAAATATTGTTCAATAGCATTGCTGCCTTTTTTAGTACGATCAAAACCGAGTCCTTTTTCATCAGCACGGTGGTAGTAAATGGAATTCCAGTCGGGGCGTTCTGCTTCGCTCAACCAGGGTTGCGGCCCATAGTGATGTCCCCAGCCCATGATATGGTGCAAGCCAAGAGGTGTCATATAATTCACAATAGCTTCACGCGATTGCATCATCATGGGTAAAATAGTATTTATTATTTCTGAATTATTCGAAAATGTCATCCTTATCCATTCTTCTGCAATTTTTTCAGATGTCAATGTATGGTCACCATGCCAACCTGCCAAAAGCGTACCAGTTTGCTTGACCAAATGGATGTCCGCACCAGTTTCGGTCAGTACCTATATTCGAAACGCCTGCCATTCCAGTGATTTCATAATTAAAAAGTGTACCATCTATAACTTTTGCAACAGTAGAGCCAGCTCCTTTACAAAAAGTTTCAGATTCCAGGCATTCCTTATATAGTGGTGCCAGGTAAGCAAGATGAGTTGAGAACCCAAGGTATTCCTGGGTAATTTGAAATTCTGGCATTACTGGTGTTTTTGGCAAAGCGCCAAATAACGGATGAAACGGTTCGCGTGGTTGAAAATCTATTGGTCCATTCTTAACTTGTATCAAAACGTTTTTGCGAAATTGTCCATCGAGCGGCACAAATTCGTTATATCCTTGTTTTGCCCGGTCGTCATTACTCGGATGATACACGAAAGCACGCCACATAACAATCCCGTCATGAAGTGCAAGCGCATCAGCAAGCATGTTAGCGCCGTCTGCATGAGTGCGTCCGAAATCCTGCGGCCCTGGAAGGCCTTCGGAATTTGCTTTTACTAAAAAGCCTCCAAAGTCAGGAATATATGTATAAATTTCATCGACTTTGTTTTTCCACCATTCCATTACTTTGGTATCCAGTGGATCAGATGTTGGCAATCCACCCAATTCTTTTGGAGACGAAAAGTTAACCGACAGGTAAACTTTAATTCCATAAGGCCTGAAAACTTCAGCAATGGCAGCAATTTTAATTAAATATTCTTTTGAAAGTATTACAGTACTGGCATTCACATTGTTTAAAACAGTTCCATTTATGCCGATCGATGCATTCGCCCTGGCATAATCTGTGTAGCGTGGTTGTTTGTACTCGGGCAATTCGTACCAGCGCCAGAGCGATTCGCCTGCAAACCCGCGCTCGACCTTTTCGTTTAAATTATCCCAATGGTCAAGGATTCGATGCTGAATTTTCGGAGAACTTATAATTGAGAGGTTACCGATTTCTGATTCTGTTTGAAGCAATTTCAAAAAATTATAAACTCCATACAGTACACCAATATCAGTATTAGCAATTATCGCAATACAATTTCTATTTTCAATTTGAATGGTCTGGATAATATAACCTTCATTTCCAATTGTTTTTAACTTATCCGTGAAACCTGAACTGGCAATAATTGGTAAGTTTTGATGAGTTCCAATAACAATCGTAAAAGCTTTTGTGACTTTATCTGAAAATTCAGGCGTTATATTCAATAATCCATTTAAACCAGTTGTTAATTCTTTTCTTGCAGCCTGAATGGTTGGTGAATTTCCTGTCATAACAATTTGGGAAATATTATTCCTGTAATATATTAACTTTTGCTGGTTAGAAATAAGATCGTATCTTAACCACAAACGATACCCGTCTTCAGCAAGAATGGAATTATTAAAAAAAGATATAATAGATACTGCAATTAATAAGGTTTTTATTGAATATTTTTTCATAAGTGTTTTATATTATTAAAACTAAGATAATTTCCAAAATCGTAGTAAAAATATAAAATTCGATATACATTCGTGTGCGTACACGGAAGAATATTCTAAAACACTTATAATCGAGACAATTTCAATATTTAAAACCGGATTTTGCATAGTTTCATAGTATGACGAATCTTTCGATGTCAAGAATTAGGTTCATCCTTGAACGATTTTAAAAATATTACATTTTTTTGCAATTAATTATTTTATTAATAATTAAAATGATGGCAGAAAAACCAATTTTGGATGCAAGCGGAACTACAGGTAGTTACCGTTGGACAATTTGTGCATTAATATTTTTTGCCATTTTAGCTGTTCCAATAATATTTGCACAGAATGATGATGTTAGTCTTTGGGAGGCTATTGTGCTCATTAGCTTAGCAGCTGCTTCACACCAGGCATGGTCAGCAAATATTTTTACTACAGTTTCCGATTTGTTTCCTAAAAAAGCAGTTAGTTCTGTTACAGATATTGGCGGAATGGCAGGAACTCTTGGTGGAAACTTTTATAGCATTTTTTGCCGGCTACATTTTAGATTTATACAAAACTTCCAGGCATATTAAAACAGGATACACTATTCTGTTTTTTATCGCCGGTTCTGCTTATTTATTTGCATGGATCATTATTAATGTCCTTGCGCCTAAAATGAAAAGAGTAGAGATTTAATTTAGAAATTCTTAACTTAGTTAATTTGCAGTTAAGCAGTTCGCAAATTGAAGCCAATTCTTTTTAATGCACTTATTAAATTTGAATTTCCATTTTTAAGTCCTAAAGTGTAAGTCTGAAATTCCCTTCTTAATGGATAATTCCCACGCTGTAATTCAAAATCACCGGGAGAATTCATAAGGCGATTGCTATCTTCTATTACTTTATAAGTGTGTTCTATTGCTTCACAAATCACGAGCTGATCTGTAATGCCTTTTGCATCAATTAAAAAGTATGGATTTGCAGGATTTGATATATTTTTAGGATCCCATTCCTTCATTCCAAACCTGAAAAAATTATTCAAAGCCATAACCGACATTGATGTTCCATTTGCTTTTCCGTCCGCTGAATAGCCTGCTATGTGAGGTGTTGCAATATCGAGCAGGTTTATAAGTTCTTTATCAATATCAGGTTCGTTTTCCCAAACATCAAGAACAGCGCTTTCAAGTTTGCCTTTTTTAAGAAAGTTTTTTAGGGCAATATTATCAACAACTTCGCCACGTGAACTATTAATTAAAATAGTCCCTGGCTTCAAGCGGCTTAGCATTGCTTCATCAAATAAATGATAAGTTTTGTCTTCGCTTTCGTAGTTTAAAGGAACATGCAATGTAATTATATCTGCTTCGCGGATTATGCCTTCAATTGAAATATATCCGCACAATCCTTTCGAGCGGACTATTGGCGGGTCATTCAGTACTACCCTCATGCCGAGTGCTTCAGCCAACCTCACTACTTTCCTGCCTACATTTCCTACACCAATTACACCCAGGGTAAGGTTTTCAAATTTGCAATTATGCTTTTTCGAAAGATACGACAGGGTGGAAGCAATGTACTGCATAACTGATGAGGAATTGCAACCTTCTGCATTTTTCCAGAGAATTCCGTTTGCTTCGCACCATTTTGTATCGATATGGTCATATCCGATAGTTGCAGTTGCTATAAACTTTACAGATGAACCTTTAAGCAAATCCTTATTGCAGATAGTACGGGTGCGGATTACGAGTGCATCGGCATCTTTAACTACAGTCCTGTCAATTTTATTTCCCGGCAAATATATAATATCTGCATAAGGCTCCAATGCACCATGAATAAAGGGAATCTTATCGTCAATGATTATTTTCACGTTTTTATAATTCAGAATTTAATTATTACTATTATTTTTTGAAGTCAAAATTATACTATTTAAAATTTTAAGAATTTCTTCTGCATCTTTTATATAATTCTCACAAATTTCTTTGTTAAGATAATTGCTGTCTTTTAGTAAATTGAGCCAATAAATAGTTTCCCTGAATTCTTTAGCTGATATTCCCAATTTATGTACAAAATCGCTTTTACTTTCAGCTGATTGAGATTCGTTTACATTTGCACCTATTGAAGTGCCACTTCGCAAGATTTGCTTTGATAAAACATAATCATGCATTTCAGATTGCAAGATATTATATAATTTTATAATTCCTAATGAAAATAAATATGTCTTTGTAACAATAACATTTGTTTTACTACTCATCATTCATCATTCATACTTCCAAAGCCCCAGCGCCGGATTTGAAATATAAAAGATTTCTTCCCTATCAACAACATTAAAGCCGTCTTTCAACTTTCCAGGGTCATATTTTTGTATCATCTCGTTTAAATTGCCAAATTGAAAATTCACACTTTCAATTTCATTTCTTGACAAATGCCCGGGACAATAAGTAATCCTGAACCTGCCTTCTGAAGAACCATGTATCAGGTGAGCCGCAGCGCTCAGATTGCTTCTGAGTTCTTCATTCTTATCAACAGCATCTAATACTTTTGGTGTGCCGGAATATCCGTACTTTCTGATGAGCCGGTCTATTTCTTTGTCTTCTCCAAATTCCTTTAAACCCGGTGCAAGCACAATCAATTCGCCGCTATCGGCAACCGCCATACGTGTGCGATAAATACTTTTATTTCCCAGCCAGGTTGATTTAAATTCTGTCGGATCAAGATAACAAATTACTTTTTTCAATGGTTTGTTAAGTACCTGGAAATTTACTTTTAACGACAACCCGGCAGCAAGGTTGAAACATTCCAAATCATCGCCAATGTATAAACCACGAAGCTGCAAGCAACCTGCATCGTCTTTCCCAATAACAGTTTGAATATAAACCAATGGCAAATGTTTTGCAAATTTTTCTCCGGCATAATTCAGGACTTTTCGAACGGGTGTATCAGTCAGTCCCATCATGCGTTCCATGCCATACACAGCACCAAGGAAGTGGCTTTTGTTAATCCCTTCCTGTCCGCCTGTGCCAATAAAAATATTCTTATTGTAATTCGCCATACCAATAACTTCGTGCGGGACAACCTGCCCGATTGACAATATCAGGTCAAAATTCCCATCGGTAAGGAGCTTATTTACCTGTGCCGGCCATGAATATTTTAATTTTCCTTCAGATACCTGTTCGATGAACCAACCAGGTACTTCTCCCAATGTTGTAAGGTCGTTCCGCCAATCGTGAACGTGAAAAAGGGTCGAAGGGATGTTTCCAAACATGATAGAAATATCAGTGGAGGACATTGGCGCGTGTGTGCCGAGCGCGGGCAAAATGGCTGTTAACTTATCGCCATAGAACTCGTAAATGTACCGTGTGATTTCGCCTGAACGACTGTGCATTCGTGTAAAATCGGGAGGTATGGCCAAAACATTTTTTTTGGGCCAAGTTTGGCCAGGGCTGAAAAAATATATTCTTTTAGCCCTGAATTTGAAATTGAATTATCTTCGGTGCCTTGCGAGAAAAACAACATAAGTTTTTTTATTTAATAGTTTAACAAATACTTTTTGCCCATGTTTAAAAATTAATAAAAAAAGGTTCATTTATTTGTATACGAATTCACCTAATTCACTTTTTATAGTCAGTTTTTTGCCTTCGAACTTTTCGCAATGGCCAATAATTTTTGCTTCTATATTGAATTTTTGCGAAATCATTATTATTTCCAAAGCTGTGATAGCATCGGTATAAATTTCGAAGCGATGGCCCATGTTGAATACTTTGTACATTTCGGCCCAATCGGTTTTGCTTTGGTTTTGGATGATCTCAAATAAGGGAGGAACAGGAAATAAACTATCTTTTATAATATGAAGATTATCTATGAAATGAAGCACCTTGGTCTGCGCTCCGCCAGAACAATGAACCATTCCGTGAATTTTATGACGGAATGATTTCAGAACCTGTTTGACTACAGGTGCATAAGTACGTGTAGGCGAAAGGACTAATTTTCCGGCATCAATTCCCAATTTATCAATAATATCTGTAAGCTTATATTGGCCGGAATACAACAAATCTTCCGGTATTTGCGGATCGAAACTTTCAGGATATTTAGCAGCAAGATATTTAGCAAATACATCATGGCGTGCTGATGTCAGGCCATTGCTTCCCAAGCCTCCATTGTATTCAGCTTCGTAAGTAGCTTTTCCGGTCGATGAAATCCCAACAATCACATCTTTATGTTGAATTTTGGCATTGTCAATAATTTCCGAACGCTTCATGCGGCATGTAACAGTAGAATCTACTATAATTGTACGTACCAAATCCCCAACATCAGCAGTTTCGCCACCGGTTGGCCATATATCAATGCCCATACCGCGCAGTTCTTTGAGAAAATCATCGGTTCCATTAATTATTGCTGAAATAACTTCGCCTGGAATTAAATTTTTATTCCTTCCTATAGTTGATGATAAAAGTATATTTTCGGTAGCGCCAACACAAAGAAGGTCGTCAGTGTTCATTACAATTGCATCCTGGGCAATGCCTTTCCATACAGACAAGTCGCCGGTTTCTTTCCAGTAAATATATGCCAAAGAAGATTTTGTACCTGCACCATCAGCATGCATAATGTTGCAATATTCAATATCTCCACTGAGAATGTCAGGAATTATTTTGCAAAATGCATTTGGAAAAATTCCCTTGTCGATATTTTTTATTGCATTGTGTACATCTTCTTTCGAAGCCGATACACCTCGATTTCCGTAACGCGAACCATTTGACATTGTTGTCTTGTTAAGTTTTTATATTTCAAGTTTACCCCGAAAAAATTTTTTGCCACCAATGCACTAAAATTCACAAAATTTCGCCAATATTATTCACACTTTATGTATTTTTAATACTTGGAAAACTTCAATTTTTCAATACTTCAAATCTTCCGAACTTCCAGTCTTTCAACTATACCTGATCGTTTCGGCAGGACTGAATTTTGAGACAATGAAAGATGGAATAATCAAAATTAAAACAGTAATTATAAT
>CAVSGB010000148.1:0-25518 GCA_963726845.1 uncultured Bacteroidota bacterium
ACTATCTAAAGCTTTTAGAATATCTTCCTCTAAACTCACTCCAAAACGGGCTAATGGCATTGTGTTATTATTTATTTATTCGTGGCACAAATATAAATATTATTTATTTTTTTACAATACCTGATCCAATATTATTTGTTAATTGTTATTAATTCGAATCTTGGACTTGAATAATATTATTAAACGAATTATATTTTTATAAAATATTCAAAACTCAAAATGGAGAACATGCAATCGAACCGTAATTCTGTACTATTTGTAATGTGCCTGGCAACTATTCTGGTTCCGTTTATGGGTTCGTCCATGAACCTTGCATTGCCTGTAATAGCTAAAGAATTTTCATTGAATGCAATTTCGTTAAGCTGGATAGTTTCTATATTTTTACTTACTTCTGCAATATTACCAGTACCATTTAGCCGGTTGGGGGATATGGTTGGCCGAAAGAAAATTTTCATGATTGGTGTTCTTATATTTACTATTGCCAGCATTCTTTGCGGATTTTCAACTTCAGGTACACTTTTGTTATTTTACAGGTTTTTACAAGGATTTGGGGCTTCTATGATGTTTGCCACGAATATGGCAATCCTGACATCAATTTTTCCGCCCAATGAAAGAGGAAAAGCGCTTGGTTTAATAACTGCGACAGTATATATTTCATCTTCGTGGCAGTTTTTCGGGGGAATGTTGACACAATATTACGGCTGGCGAAGCATTTTCTTTGTCAGTTCTGCTATAGGAATTGCTGTTATAATAGGAGCTTCGACAATAATAAAAGGTGAATGGATTGAATCGAAAGGTGAAAAATTTGACTGGATAGGAGTTTTACTTATATGGCACAGGACTTTCAACTCTTATTTACGGGTTTTCTGTTTTACCCGGGATTATTGGATTTGCTTTAATCCTATTAGGAATAACTACGATGACAATATTTGTACAATTTGAAAAAAAACAGATTCATCCGGTTTTAAATGTCCGGTTGTTTTGGGAAAATAAAATATTTGGGTTAGCATCAAGCGCCGCGTTGATAAACTATTCGGCAACATTTGCAATCTCATTTTTATTGAGTTTATACCTGCAGTACGTAAAAGGTTTTGATGCCCATCATGCAGGGTTTATTTTAATTGTTCAACCTATTGCACAGGCAATTATTCGCCACTTGCAGGACAATGGTCGGACATTATCGATGCCCGCAAATTAGCTACTTTAGGCATGGCGATTTTAGTCCTCGGGCTTGCATTGATGTTTTTTCTCAGCCCTGCAACACCATTAATCGCTATAATATTTATTGCAATTATTCTTGGTACAGGCTTTGGAATATTTTCATCGCCAAATATGAATGTCATCATGGGCTCGGTTGAAAAAAAGTTCCTGGGAGTGGCATCTGCCACAACAAATACGATGAGGCTTGCAGGCCAATCGTTCAGTATGGGAATAACGATGATGGTAATTTCGATTTTTGTAGGAAAATTAAAAATATCGCATGAGGTAATCTCACAGTTTATGAAAAGCATCCATGTTACTTTTATAATCCTCGCTATTTTATGTATGGTCGGGGTTTATGCTTCATGGACAGGTACAAAACAAAAATCAGGGAACTTATCAAAAGCATAATTCCATCGTAGTTTCTGTTCCTGTTATTGACCTTACATTTATTGTGCCATTGTGCATTTGCATAATTTGCCTTGCCAGGCTTAACCCAATGCCAGAGCCTTTTTCGCGTGTAGTAAAAAATGGAATAAAAATTTTATCCATTAATTCTTCAGAAATTCCCTTCCCATTATCGATTACCTGGATTACAATTTTATTGCTCATGTTTTTAAATGCATATAGCTGAATTATTTTATTTTCCCTGTTTTCCAGCGCTTCAATCGAATTATAAACAAGGTTCATCAATACCTGGCCTATCAGATTTTTATCAGAACTTAATTCAAGTGTCGCCGGAAATATAGTTGTTTTAATTTCAATTTGTTTTTTAAGTAATTCATCTGCTAACAGAAATTTGACATGTTCAAAAAGTTCATGAACAGAGATTTTCTCTGGCTTAATTTCTGGCTTTGTAGTAAGACTTTTAAAATTCCTGACAAATTCTGACAACCCGATACTCCGTTCTTTAATAATATCTATACCACGCACTATATCCCGCAGTGTATCCTGGTCAATATTTTTTATTTCCCTTGTTTCTTCATCTACAAGGAATTCTTTTATACTGTCAATTGATGAAGTGATGGAAGGTGTTAGAATTCATTATCTCATGCGTGAGCACCGGATGAGCCTTTGCCAGGATTCCGATTCCTGTGCATCAATTCATTTTTTATATTTTGAAATAATATCAGCCTGACAGTGTCGTCAGAAAATCTGTAATCGCTTATTTTAAATGAAACCGGTACTATATTAGTCCGACATTAAGCCTTAACATTATTTGCTGGCCTGAGGTCGCTGCCAATATTTGTTCTGATAAATTCTCAAAGTATAAATCGAGTTGCCTGATATTTGACTGGTTCGAAATACCAAGAATTTTCTTGCCGGCCGTGTTTATCAATTCTATCCTACCTTCATTATTACAAACTATAAGCCCAATCCCGATATTTTCTACTATAACTTTCAAATACTGGTACTGCCTTGCATTTTTGATCTTAATTTATCTATTTTTTGTTTGATGGAATTCATCCGGTTCACAAGATTCTGATGCGAGATACCTTATTATTACCAATAGATGAAATTGAAATATCATTATTTTCAAGTGATGTAAAAAACATTTCTAACTCACGGTTCACTGAATTCAGGTATCGTACCAGTAAATATACCTGGACGCCAATAATGATAAGCAAATCGCAAACAACAAATAATACCTGACATAAAAAATTGACCATGCAAGTGCAAGACAAGTCAGCGTTATCAGAAAAATCCTGATAATAATATTGATATATAGCTTATTGTAAACCATAGTTCCTGATTTTACGATATAAAGTTTGACGGCCAATTTTTAACTCTCGTGCAGCTTCGCTTATATTCCATCTGTGCCTGTCGAGACAGGTACTGATAATTTTTTTCTCTGCTTCATCCATACTAATTGCCGAAGGTTGCTCCAATATTTGCCCGAAATAATTGCCAAGACTAAAATTTTCAGGGTGAATTATTTCCGAATCGCTTAAAATTACTGCCTTTTCAATGGTATGTTTAAGTTCCCTGATATTTCCCGGCCATTTATAATTTAAGAGTGTTTCAATTGCGGATATACCGAAACAAAGTTTGTGTTTCTCATACTTTTCTGAATATTCTTTGAGAAAATTTTCAGCAAGGATAATTATATCATTTCCTCTTTCCCGTAACGGAGGCAGTTCTATCGTGACTGTATTGATACGGTAAAAAAGATCCTGCCGGAAAGCACCGGCTTCCGACAACTTTAAGATATTTTTATTTGTAGCACTAATAAGCCTGATATTAAATGGGATTTCCTTATTGCTCCCGACCGGTATCACCATTCTACTTTCAAGAACAGTAAGAAGTTTTGCCTGAAGTGACACTGATAAGTTTCCTATTTCATCCAGAAATAATGTTCCGCCCGAAGCATTCTCAAATCGTCCTGTACGGTTTTCTTTAGCATCAGTAAAAGCACCTTTTACATGCCCGAACATTTCACTTTCAAAAAGCGTTTCTGTTAAACTACCCAGATCAACTGAAATAAAAACTTCATTATGCCTTTTCGATTCAGCATGTATTTCTCTTGCAACGATTTCCTTTCCTGTCCCATTTTCACCGGTTATTAAAACACTGGCATCTGTTTTTGCAACTTTTGCAATTGTTGAATATATAGGCTGCATAGCTTCAGACATCCCGGTAAACATTTTGAAATGTTTGTTAATATCCTGATAAATAAGCTTTTGCCTGCTTTTAAGTTTGTTCACTTCGATTTGCGATTCCCTAAGTTTCATTGCTGCCTGAAGCGTTGCAAGCAATTTTTTATTGTCCCAGGGTTTTACAACAAAATCAGTAGCGCCATCCTTCATAGCTGTAACAGCAAGCTCTATGTCGCCATAAGCAGTAATCAGGATTACTATTGGCGTTGGTTCAGTTTTAAGAATTTTGCGAAGCCAGAACAACCCTTCGTTGCCAATATTTACACCTGCAGTGAAATTCATATCGAGTAAAACGATATCGTACTCGTCCTGCCCTAATAAAGATAAAATCTGGTTTGGATTACGAAGTGTAGTAATTTTTTCGAACTTGTTTTTCAGGAACAAATCAAGTGAATCCAAAACTCCTGCATTGTCATCGACTATAAGTATTTTCCCTTTCATTTATTTTCAATTTCTCGCAAAGGAGCGCGAAGGTAAACGCTAAGTCCCGCTATAAGTTTATAGTTTATTTACAATTCTTATAATGTCTTCTTTGAGATGACTAACATTAAAATTAATGAGCAACCCAAGTTTTTTGTTGCTTAATTTAAGGTAAGTCAATAATTGTTTGTGATGCACATCAGATAATTCCTCAACAGATTTTAGTTCAATAATGACTTTGTCATTCACAAGTATATCAAGCTGAAACCCACAATCGAACTTAAAATCTTCAAAAATAAAAGGAATTGCGATCTGCGTTTTTACATCAAGCCCCAACTTCTTTAATTCATGAGCCAATACTGTTTCATAAACACTTTCAAGCAACCCAGGCCCAAGTGCAGTATGAACCTTTAATGCAGCGCCTATTATTTTATATGACAATTCGTTTTCGTCCATTTATATTTTTAATTTTCTTTGCGGAACTCTGCGCCAAACATTGCGTTCCTTTGCGTGAAAGCTTAATGCAACTTTGCGAGAAAGCTTTTTCAAAATTAATCAATCTGTTCCACAATGCACCAATCATTGTATGATTATGGTACAACTTATTTATAATTTTAACAAAACTAATTTACTTAAATGATTGAATATAAATTGATAATTTGGTTTGGAACAATTTTTATGAATGAATAATGAAAAGTGAAAAGTGAACAATGAGCCAAACATTTTACAATAAAAGCTAAACGCAATTTAATAAATTTTAAACCTTCAGATTATGATAAAAACAGAAAACCTAACAAAAATCTTTCGTACAGACGAAGTTGAAACAACAGCTTTAAACCAAGTAAATTTTAATGTTGGAAAAGGCGAATTTGTTGCAGTAATGCGGCCCATCGGGTTGCGGTAAATCTACACTGCTAAATATTGTCGGTTTGCTCGACAACCCTTCCGATGGAAAATATTATTTTGATGGAACTGAAGTTTCGAAATTCAGGGAAAGCGAACGTACCAATTTTCGAAAAGGCAATATTGGTTTCGTGTTCCAAAGCTTTAACCTCATTGACGAGCTTAATGTGTACGAAAATATTGAGTTGCCTTTATTGTACCTTAAAATGTCATCGGCAGAAAGAAAGAAGCGTGTAACTGAAGCATTGGAGCGAATGCAAATTGCCATCGGCGCAAACATTTTCCGCAACAGCTTTCCGGCGGACAGCAACAACGTGTAGCAATTGCCCGTGCAGTGGTAGCCAACCCGGGCCTCATCCTTGCCGACGAACCTACCGGCAACCTCGATTCAGCGCATGGCGAAGAAGTAATGAACCTCCTTACACAATTAAACGAAAACGAAACCACAATAGTCATGGTTACCCACTCGCCTACACATGCAGAACGTGCTCACAGGATTATCCATTTGTTCGATGGACAGGTGGTAACGGAAAATATAAGAAGATGATATGCTAATGTGCTAATGTGCTAATGTGCTAATGTGCTGATGTGCCAATTAAAAGAATAACTAACAAATTATTAAAGCAATTGAAGATTAGATAACAAATATTTATTACATAATGTACAAGAATTTCTTCTTAACTGCATATAGAAACATTGTAAGGAACAAATTATTTTCTGTGTTCAATATAGTTGGACTATCAATCGGGATGTTTTGCTTTATCGCCATTTTTAACTATTTCGTTTCCGAAAATAGTTATGACAAGTTCCATAGAAATGGCAAAGACATTTACCGTGTTGTTACGAAGATGTACAAAAATGGGGCGTTGCAAAATCATTGGACCACTACTCCCATAAAAATCGGACAGTCAATCCAGGACGAATTTCCAGAAGTTGTCGCCTGTACCAAAATTTGCACTTTGTCAGAAGGCACTTTGGTTTCTTTTAACAACAATATTGTATATAGGTGCAATTCCATTGGTTTTGTGGATTCGACATTCTTAAAAATATTCTCCTTTTCAATGGTCGAAGGTAACCCGAATACTGCCTTATTAGAACCAAATTCTGTTGTTATCACAAAAACGTATGCAAAAAAGATTTTTGGAAACGACTACCCATGGGCAAAACACTTCAATTTACGAATGACAGAAGAAAAGTATTTTATGCCATGGTGAAAGGAGTTATTGAGGATTTCCCGGCAAACTCACATATCAAATACGATATTTTGGTTTCCTATAAAAACTATACCGACATTCTTGATAATTGGGTGACAAGTTGGCCTGTTCATGCAGCATACACTTACATACAATTGAAACCGGGCTCTGATTATAAAGCTTTGCAAAGCAAATTTCCCATCATTGTCAATAAGTATTTGGGAGAATTTGCCCAAAAAATGGGGCGCAGGTATGAATACTACCTTCAACCATTATATAGTATCCATCTGCATTCTCATTTAGCCTATGATACAGACAATGGCAATGCAGACAATGTAAATTTTCTCCTTATTGCCGGAATATTCATATTAATAATATCATGGGTAAACTACATCAACATAACTACAGCCAAGGCATTAGAACGAGCTAAAGAGATAGCCTTAAGAAAAGTAGTGGGATGTGAAAGGAAACAAATAATTCAGCAGGTTATTTGGGAAACAGTTGCACTAAATATCATCCCAATAGATATTTCGATTCTTGGATACCAAATATTTTATCTCTTTATTAAAAGCCTTGCCGGAGTTGAATTTGTAACTGATTATGCTTATTTGCGATGGGGTATCATTTTACTTATTATCGCAATTGGAACAATTCTTTCAGCCCTATATCCGGCGTTGGTGCTGTCTTCTTATAAACCTTCTTTAATCCTTAAAGGTAAATTCAGCCAGTCTGCAAAAGGACATTTGGTTCGGAAAGGATTGACTACCATTCAATTTATTACAGCCAGTTTTCTGATCATTTTTATTTTTTTTATATACAAGCAAATATTATTCATGCGGTTTGTTGACATTGGGGTTGATATTAAAAATACAATTGTTGTAAATGCCCCAATTGCTGAAAATGATTCGCTGGCAGCATATAAAAATAAGCTTTTTAAAGAGGAATTGGAAAAGTATCCAAATATTATTTCGGTATCAAATTCTGCCTTGTGCCTGGGAAAGATTTGTCTAAATGGATATTTAAACTAAAATCGCAAAATGACCTTGAAAAATCATCATATCCTACCTGCAATGTGGATTACGAGTATTTTAGTATTTACAAACCTACTTTTCTGGCAGGGAGAAACTTTTCCAGACAATATGGATTTGACCAGTCTTCAGTAATAGTTTCCAAATCGGCATTAAAAATGCTTGGGTTAAATTCCCCGGAAGATGCCATTGGAAAAATAGTCAAGGGGTATAACGACGAAAGTCCCATCATCGGCGTAATTGACGATTATCATCATTTATCTTTAAAAAACGGGTACCTTCCAATCCTGTTTTTTTATAATCCTAAAAATTTTTCATTATTCTCAGTCAAACTAAAAGACAATAATTTTCAGGAAGGGATTTCTATCATACAGCAAAAATGGAAAGTAATAGTTTCCAAATAATCCTTTAGAATACGCCATACTTGAAGACTCATACTCGCAACAATATAAACTGGAGTACAATTTTAGCAGGTTATTTGCCTTATTTACAGTTATTTCCATTTTTGCTGTATGATAGAAATCCCTTCCTGAAAAATTATTGTCTTTTAGTTTAAAGTAGAATAATGAAAAATTTTTAGGATTATAAAAAAACAGGATTGGAAGGTGCCCCGTTTTTTAAAGATAAATGATGATAATCGTCAATTACACCGAGATAATGGGACTTTCGTCGTTATACCCCTTGACTATTTTTCCAATGGCATCTTCCGGGGAATTTAACCCAAGCATTTTTAATGCCGATTTGGAAACTATTACTGAAGACTGGTCAAATCCATATTGTCTGGAAAAGTTTCTCCCTGCCAGAAAAGTAGGTTTGTAAATACTAAAATACTCGTAATCCACATTGCAGGTAGGATATGATGATTTTTCAAGGTCATTTTGCGATTTTAGTTTAAATATCCATTTAGACAAATCTTTCCCAGGCACAGAGGCAGAATTTGATACCGAAATAATATTTGGATACTTTTCCAATTCCTCTTTAAAAAGCTTATTTTTATATGCTGCCAGCGAATCATTTTCAGCAATTGGGGCATTTACAACAATTGTATTTTTAATATCAACCCCAATGTCAACAGACCGCATGAATAATATTTGCTTGTATATAAAAAAAATAAAAATGATCAGAAAACTGGCTGTAATAAATTGAATGGTAGTCAATCCTTTCCGAACCAAATGTCCTTTTGCAGACTGGCTGAATTTACCTTTAAGGATTAAAGAAGGTTTATAAGAAGACAGCACCAACGCCGGATATAGGGCTGAAAGAATTGTTCCAATTGCGATAATAAGTAAAATGATACCCCATCGCAAATAAGCATAATCAGTTACAAATTCAACTCCGGCAAGGCTTTTAATAAAGAGATAAAATATTTGGTATCCAAGAATCGAAATATCTATTGGGATGATATTTAGTGCAACTGTTTCCCAAATAACCTGCTGAATTATTTGTTTCCTTTCACATCCCACTACTTTTCTTAAGGCTATCTCTTTAGCTCGTTCTAATGCCTTGGCTGTAGTTATGTTGATGTAGTTTACCCATGATATTATTAATATGAATATTCCGGCAATAAGGAGAAAATTTACATTGTCTGCATTGCCATTGTCTGTATCATAGGCTAAATGAGAATGCAGATGGATACTATATAATGGTTGAAGGTAGTATTCATACCTGCGCCCCATTTTTTGGGCAAATTCTCCCAAATACTTATTGACAATGATGGGAAATTTGCTTTGCAAAGCTTTATAATCAGAGCCCGGTTTCAATTGTATGTAAGTGTATGCTGCATGAACAGGCCAACTTGTCACCCAATTATCAAGAATGTCGGTATAGTTTTTATAGGAAACCAAAATATCGTATTTGATATGTGAGTTTGCCGGGAAATCCTCAATAACTCCTTTCACCATGGCATAAAATACTTTTCTTCTGTCATTCGTAAATTGAAGTGTTTTGCCCATGGGGGCCTCGTTTCCAAAAATCTTTTTTGCATACGTTTTTGTGATAACAACAGAATTTGGTTCTAATAAGGCAGTATTCGGGTTACCTTCGACCATTGAAAAGGAGAATATTTTTAAGAATGTCGAATCCACAAAACCAATGGAATTGCACCTATATACAATATTGTTGTTAAAAGAAACCAAAGTGCCTTCTGACAAAGTGCAAATTTTGGTACAGGCGACAACTTCTGGAAATTCGTCCTGGATTGACTGTCCGATTTTTATGGGAGTAGTGGTCCAATGATTTTGCAACGCCCCATTTTTGTACATCTTCGTAACAACACGGTAAATGTCTTTGCCATTTCTATGGAACTTGTCATAACGATTTTCGGAAACGAAATAGTTAAAAATGGCGATAAAGCAAAACATCCCGATTGATAGTCCAACTATATTGAACACAGAAAATAATTTGTTCCTTACAATGTTTCTATATGCAGTTAAGAAGAAATTCTTGTACATTATGTAATAAATATTTGTTATCTAATCTTCAATTGCTTTAATAATTTGTTAGTTATTCTTTTAATTGGCACATCAGCACATTAGCACATTAGCACATTAGCACATTAGCATATCATCTTCTTATATTTTCCGTTACCACCTGTCCATCGAACAAATGGATAATCCTGTGAGCACGTTCTGCATGTGTAGGCGAGTGGGTAACCATGACTATTGTGGTTCCGTTTTCGTTTAATTGTGTAAGGAGGTTCATTACTTCTTCGCCATGCGCTGAATCGAGGTTGCCGGTAGGTTCGTCGGCAAGGATGAGGCCCGGGTTGGCTACCACTGCACGGGCAATTGCTACACGTTGTTGCTGTCCGCCGGAAAGCTGTTGCGGAAAATGTTTGCGCCGATGTGCAATTTGCATTCGCTCCAATGCTTCAGTTACACGCTTCTTTCTTTCTGCCGATGACATTTTAAGGTACAATAAAGGCAACTCAATATTTTCGTACACATTAAGCTCGTCAATGAGGTAAAGCTTTTGAACACGAAACCAATATTGCCTTTTCGAAAATTGGTACGTTCGCTTTCCCTGAATTTCGAAACTTCAGTTCCATCAAAATAATATTTTCCATCGGAAGGGTTGTCGAGCAAACCGACAATATTTAGCAGGTAGATTTACCGCAACCCGATTGGCCCATTACTGCAACAAATTCGCCTTTTCCAACATTAAAATTTACTTGGTTGAAAGCTGTTGTTTCAACTTCGTCTGTACAAAAGATTTTTGTTAGGTTTTCTGTTTTTATCATAATCTGAAGGTTTAAAATTTATTAAATTGCGTTTAGCTTTATTGTAAAATGTTTGGCTCATTGTTGACTTTTCACTTTTCATTATTCATTCATAAAAATTGTTCCAAACCAAATTATCAATTTATATTCAATCATTTAAGTAAATTAGTTTTGTTAAAATTATAAATAAGTTGTACCATAATCATACAATGATTGGTGCATTGTGGAACAGATTGATTAATTTTGAAAAAGCTTTCTCGCAAAGTTGCATTAAGCTTTCACGCAAAGGAACGCAATGTTTGGCGACAGAGTTCCGCAAAGAAAATTAAAAATATAAATGGACGAAAACGAATTGTCATATAAAATAATAGGCGCTGCATTAAAGGTTCATACTGCACTTGGGCCTGGGTTGCTTGAAAGTGTTTATGAAACAGTATTGGCTCATGAATTAAAGAAGTTGGGGCTTGATGTAAAAACGCAGATCGCAATTCCTTTTATTTTTGAAGATTTTAAGTTCGATTGTGGGTTTCAGCTTGATATACTTGTGAATGACAAAGTCATTATTGAACTAAAATCTGTTGAGGAATTATCTGATGTGCATCACAAACAATTATTGACTTACCTTAAATTAAGCAACAAAAAACTTGGGTTGCTCATTAATTTTAATGTTAGTCATCTCAAAGAAGACATTATAGAGAATTGTAAATAAACTATAAACTTATAGCGGGACTTAGCGTTTACCTTCGCGCTCCTTTGCGAGAAATTGAAAATAAATGAAAGGGAAAATACTTATAGTCGATGACAATGCAGGAGTTTTGGATTCACTTGATTTGTTCCTGAAAAACAAGTTCGAAAAAATTACTACACTTCGTAATCCAAACCAGATTTTATCTTTATTAGGGCAGGACGAGTACGATATCGTTTTACTCGATATGAATTTCACTGCAGGTGTAAATATTGGCAACGAAGGGTTGTTCTGGCTTCGCAAAATTCTTAAAACTGAACCAACGCCAATAGTAATCCTGATTACTGCTTATGGCGACATAGAGCTTGCTGTTACAGCTATGAAGGATGGCGCTACTGATTTTGTTGTAAAACCCTGGGACAATAAAAAATTGCTTGCAACGCTTCAGGCAGCAATGAAACTTAGGGAATCGCAAATCGAAGTGAACAAACTTAAAAGCAGGCAAAAGCTTATTTATCAGGATATTAACAAACATTTCAAAATGTTTACCGGGATGTCTGAAGCTATGCAGCCTATATATTCAACAATTGCAAAAGTTGCAAAAACAGATGCCAGTGTTTTAATAACCGGTGAAAATGGGACAGGAAAGGAAATCGTTGCAAGAGAAATACATGCTGAATCGAAAAGGCATAATGAAGTTTTTATTTCAGTTGATCTGGGTAGTTTAACAGAAACGCTTTTTGAAAGTGAAATGTTCGGGCATGTAAAAGGTGCTTTTACTGATGCTAAAGAAAACCGTACAGGACGATTTGAGAATGCTTCGGGCGGAACATTATTTCTGGATGAAATAGGAAACTTATCAGTGTCACTTCAGGCAAAACTTCTTACTGTTCTTGAAAGTAGAATGGTGATACCGGTCGGGAGCAATAAGGAAATCCCATTTAATATCAGGCTTATTAGTGCTACAAATAAAAATATCTTAAAGTTGTCGGAAGCCGGTGCTTTCCGGCAGGATCTTTTTTACCGTATCAATACAGTCACGATAGAACTGCCTCCGTTACGGGAAAGAGGAAATGATATAATTATCCTTGCTGAAAATTTTCTCAAAGAATATTCAGAAAAGTATGAGAAACACAAACTTTGTTTCGGTATATCCGCAATTGAAACACTCTTAAATTATAAATGGCCGGGAAATATCAGGGAACTTAAACATACCATTGAAAAGGCAGTAATTTTAAGCGATTCGGAAATAATTCACCCTGAAAATTTTAGTCTTGGCAATTATTTCGGGCAAATATTGGAGCAACCTTCGGCAATTAGTATGGATGAAGCAGAGAAAAAAATTATCAGTACCTGTCTCGACAGGCACAGATGGAATATAAGCGAAGCTGCACGAGAGTTAAAAATTGGCCGTCAAACTTTATATCGTAAAATCAGGAACTATGGTTTACAATAAGCTATATATCAATATTATTATCAGGATTTTTCTGATAACGCTGACTTGTCTTGCACTTGCATGGTCAATTTTTTATGTCAGGTATTATTTGTTGTTTGCCGATTTGCTTATCATTATTGGCGTCCAGGTATATTTACTGGTACGATACCTGAATTCAGTGAACCGTGAGTTAGAAATGTTTTTTACATCACTTGAAAATAATGATATTTCAATTTCATCTATTGGTAATAATAAAGGTATCTCGCATCAGAATCTTGTGAACCGGATGAATTCCATCAAACAAAAAATAGATAAATTAAGATTGGAAAATGCAAGGCAGTACCAGTATTTGAAAGTTATAGTAGAAAATATCGGGATTGGGCTTATAGTTTGTAATAATGAAGGTAGGATAGAATTGATAAACACGGCCGGCAAGAAAATTCTTGGTATTTCGAACCAGTCAAATATCAGGCAACTCGATTTATACTTTGAGAATTTATCAGAACAAATATTGGCAGCGACCTCAGGCCAGCAAATAATGTTAAGGCTTAATGTCGGGAATAATACAGTACCGGTTTCATTTAAAATAAGCGATTACAGATTTTCTGACCACACTGTCAGGCTGATATCATTTCAAAATATAAAAAATGAATTGGATGCACAGGAATTGGAATCCTGGCAAAAGCTCATCCGCGTGCTCACGCATGAGATAATGAATTCTACAGGCCCGATCACTTCATCAATTGACAGTATAAAAGAATTCCTTGTAGATGAAGAAACAAGGGAAATAAAAAATATTGACCAGGATACACTGCGGGATATAGTGCGTGGTATAGATATTATTAAAGAACGGAGTATCGGGTTGTCAGAATTTGTCAGGAATTTTAAAAGTCTTACTACAAAGCCAGAAATTAAGCCAGAGAAAATCTCTGTTCATGAACTTTTTGAACATGTCAAATTTCTGTTAGCAGATGAATTACTTAAAAAACAAATTGAAATTAAAACAACTATATTTCCGGCGACACTTGAATTAAGTTCTGATAAAAATCTGATAGGCCAGGTATTGATGAACCTTGTTTATAATTCGATTGAAGCGCTGGAAAACAGGGAAAATAAAATAATTCAGCTATATGCATTTAAAAACATGAGCAATAAAATTGTAATCCGGGTAATCGATAATGGGAAGGGAATTTCTGAAGAATTAATGGATAAAATTTTTATTCCATTTTTTACTACACGCGAAAAAGGCTCTGGCATTGGGTTAAGCCTGGCAAGGCAAATTATGCAAATGCACAATGGCACAATAAATGTAAGGTCAATAACAGGAACAGAAACTACGATGGAATTATGCTTTTGATAAGTTCCCTGATTTTTGTTTTGTACCTGTCCATGAAGCATAAACCCCGACCATACATAAAATAGCGAGGATTATAAAAGTAACATGGATGCTTTTCATAAACTGTGAGATTACCTCATGCGATATTTTTAATTTTCCTACAAAAATCGAAATTACCATCATCGTTATTCCCATACTGAACGATTGGCCTGCAAGCCTCATCGTATTTGTTGTGGCAGATGCCATTCCCAGGAACTTTTTTTCAACCGAGCCCATGATGACATTCATATTTGGCGATGAAAATATTCCAAAGCCTGTACCAAGAATAATTGCAATAAATATTATAGCGATTAATGGTGTTGCAGGGCTGAGAAAAAACATCAATGCAAGCCCGAGGACTAAAATCGCCATGCCTAAAGTAGCTAATTTGCGGGCATCGATAATGTCCGACCATCGTCCTGCAAGTGGCGAAATAATTGCCTGTGCAATAGGTTGAACAATTAAAATAAACCCTGCATGATGGGCATCAAAACCTTTTACGTACTGCAGGTATAAACTCAATAAAAATGAGATTGCAAATGTTGCCGAATAGTTTATCAACGCGGCGCTTGATGCTAACCCAAATATTTTATTTTCCCAAAACAACCGGACATTTAAAACCGGATGAATCTGTTTTTTTTCAAATTGTACAAATATTGTCATCGTAGTTATTCCTAATAGGATTAAAGCAAATCCAATAATCCCGGGTAAAACAGAAAACCCGTAAATAAGAGTTGAAAGTCCTGTGCCATAAAGTAAAACTCCTATCCAGTCAAATTTTTCACCTTTCGATTCAATCCATTCACCTTTTATTATTGTCGAAGCTCCTATTATAACAGCAATTCCTATAGCAGAACTGACAAAGAAAATGCTTCGCCAGCCGTAATATTGTGTCAACATTCCCCCGAAAAACGGCCCGGACGAAGATGAAATATATACTGTCGCAGTTATTAAACCAAGCGCTTTTCCTCTTTCATTGGGCGGAAAAATTGATGTCAGGATTGCCATATTCGTGGCAAACATCATAGAAGCCCCAAATCCTTGTAAAAACCTGTAAAATAACAAAAGTGTACCTGAAGTTGAAAATCCGCAAAGAATGCTGGCAATAGTAAATATAAGAACACCAATCATGAAAATTTTCTTTCGGCCAACCATATCCCCCAACCGGCTAAATGGTACTGGTAATATTGCAGAAGTAAGTAAAAATATAGAAACTATCCAGCTTAACGAAATTGCATTCAATGAAAATTCTTTAGCTATTACAGGCAATGCAAGGTTCATGGACGAACCCATAAACGGGACCAGAATAGTTGCCAGGCACATTACAAATAGTACAGAATTACGGTTCGATTGCATGTTCTCCATTTTGAGTTTTGAATATTTTATAAAAATATAATTCGTTTAATAATATTATTCAAGTCCAAGATTCGAATTAATAACAATTAACAAATAATATTGGATCAGGTATTGTAAAAAAATAAATAATATTTATATTTGTGCCACGAATAAATAAATAATAACACAATGCCATTAGCCCGTTTTGGAGTGAGTTTAGAGGAAGATATTCTAAAAGCTTTAGATAGTTTTGTTATTGAGAATAGTTTTCCTAATCGTTCCCAGGCAATTAAACATTTAGTTCAAAAAAACCTTGTAGAGAAAAAATGGGAATGCAATAACATTGTTGCAGGGGCTATTGTGATGCTTTACGACCACCATAAAGGCGATGTAACCACAAAATCGAACGATATTCAACACAAATATTTTGATGTAATCCTTTCATCACAACATTTTCATTTAGGACATGACAATTGCCTTGAAATTATTGCTGTAAAGGGTATTGCAAACAGGTTAACCGAATTATCTGATAAGCTTATTGGAATAAAAGGTATAATTCATGGTAAACTTGTAATGAGCCGGGCTGAATAATATATTTTTTAATCAAATGGTAGCACGAAAATATTTAATGTAATATCTTTTTAACTCTAAATAGACTATTTTTTTAACCATTTAGTAACACGATATATTAATTAGTAACACATATTTATAAAACTATGAAACACCCATGTTTTGCAAACACAAACACGAATGAAGATTTTATGGGTGTTCCATTCGGCAAAAATTTAAAATTATCTACGAATGAAAAAGAAAGGATTTTTATTTACAAGTCTATTGACTTTATCATTATTTCCAGCATTTTCTCAAGTATCATTAAAAGATACAGTTAAAGTTGATGAAGTAGTAATTACCGGCACACCGGTAAAAGTAAATCAAAACAATGTGCCTATGGCTGTTTCTGTAGTTACTCGTGAGCAAATTTCAGAAAGTAACGAATCGGCCCTTTTACCTGTTTTAAATGGGATTGTACCAGGTTTGTTTGTAACCGAGCGTGGAATTACCGGTTTTGGTGTTTCAAGTGGTGCTGCCGGACAAATCTCTATCAGAGGAATTGGTGGAGACCCGACAACCGGTGTTCTAATGTTAATTGACGGACATCCTCAGTTCATGGGGATATTTGGCCATCCACTATCTGATGCCTATGTAGCATCAGACGTTGAACGGGTTGAAGTAATTCGTGGACCCGCATCAATTCTTTATGGTTCCAATGCTATGGGCGGTGTTATCAATATTATCACCCGTAAGCAAACACAGGAAGGCTTTCATGGTGATGCCCGGCTTTTATATGGCTCATATAATACCCAAAAATACGTGATTGACGGAGGCTATAAAAAAGATAAACTTAGTATTTTCGCATCCATCAACCATGACCAAACCGATGGCCAACGTGCCCATTCTGATTTTAATATTACCAATGGTTATCTGAAAATTGGTTATGAACTGTCAAAAAATATCCGGGCTAATACCGATTTCAGCCTGGCTAAATTCAAAACCACAAACCCTGGGCCTGATACTGTAAATGCAACTGTTGGCGCTACTCAGAATATCACCAGGGGTTACTGGTCGCTTTCATTAGATAACGATTATGAAAAATATTCAGGAACTGCGAAGGCATTTTATAACTTTGGCAATCACAACTTTTCAGATGGGTTTAAGTCAAACGATGCCAATTATGGATTAAATATCAGCGAAACGGCTAAATTATTTAAAGGTAATGATATTACAATCGGGGGTGATTATACTGATTATGGTGGAAAAGCAACCCAAGATGGCGCAACTTATGTTGATACCACTGTATATGAAATTGGTGTATATGGTTTCGTTCAGCAAACATTATTTGAGAAACTCATGCTGAATGCTGGGATTCGTTTGCAAGAACCACAAAGTTTATGGCAAGGACTGGATACCGGCAGGTGGTTTTGCATTTAAAGTTACCCCTACTACCACATGGAAAGCTTCAGTTGGCAAAGGTTTTCGTAGCCCGACAATTCAAGAATTGTTTATGTGGAACAAAAATCCAGAATTAAAGCCTTCAAATATTATGAATTACGAAACGGGTCTTTTAAAGACATTGTTAAACCGCAAGCTTAGCTTCGAGCTTACAGGATTTATTGTTAAAGGCAACAACCTGATTATCACAAACCAATTTGGCCAGGCTATCAATGGTGGTAGTATAAATAACAAAGGGATTGAATTTGCAGCCACTGCATACCCGGTGCAACATTTGTCATTCAATTTCACCTATACCTATATAAACATGGAAACACCTGTTTATGCAACGCCAAAAAATCACTTGTATTTGAGTGGCACATATAACTTAAATAAGTTCAAGTTTTCGGCAAATATCCAGCGTATCAATAATCTGAACAGTGTTTCGGATGGCACAGCCCCACATTTCGAAAATTACACACTTTTAAATGCAAAAATTTCATACCACATCTGGAAGTATGCCGATATATTTGCAAGCGGGGGAAACCTGCTCAACCAGAAATATGAAACGAATAGATATTACCCAATGCCAGGCATTACTGCATTTGGTGGTGTGAATTTTAATTTTTAATAAATAAGCTGTGAAAAAGAATTACCTGATAATTATTTTAATTCTCGCTTTTACAAGTATCTGGGGTAAGCCACTGCGGAATGAAACAAGCCACAGCATTATCATTGACACTGATTGTGCCATAGACGACATGCGGGCTATTAGCTTGCTGTTGTCTTTGCCAGATATTGCAATCAAAGGGATATTGCTATCAGACGGTTCGTTACCGCCAAGCGAAGGGTTTACAAAGGTCAAAGCGCTATTGCACGAGTTTAACCACGATTCTATTCCAATTGCCTGTGGTAAAACAATTCAGGGGCTAAACCCGCCCTGGCGCGAATTTAATAGGAACATCAGATGGGGAAGCAGAACATATCAGGAAACAGAATGCAAAGACGCAAACAGCTTTTTAACAACCGAATTAAAAAAATCGGATGAAAAAATCACACTTCTTTGCCTTGGCCCACTTACTAATGTTGCAAAAACAATTCAAAGTGATTCGGCGCTGCTTAAAAAAATAGATTGTATTATCTGGTACAATGAATCGGCAAACCCTTTGCAGGGCTTTAATTACGAATGCGATAAGAAAGCGGCTGAAATAGTGCTTGCATCAAAAGTAACTACAGTTGTTATTTCTAACTTGCATAAACCGGGCATTTTATTCGATACATCCTTGTATAAACTTTGTTTACAGCCAAAAACAGTTCTTGCTTCGGTTATTGGCATGGTTCATAGCCAACCTGAAGTTTTAGAAAAATTAAAGCAAGGTCATTTCAGGCTAAATGATGAACTGGCAGCAATTTATCTTACCAATCCTGAGCTTTTCCATATTAATATGTATCCAAACAAGGTGCGGTATAATGACGATTACAACCCAGTGGCAGTAAAAGAAGTACTGGCCGACATGTTAAACGGCGAATACGTCAGGAGCGAGAATGTAGTGTTTAACCCTTTTCCCTACAGGCGCTCAATGTTTGCTTACGATGTACGTCAGATAATGGATTCGGTAATTTCACTCTATGGCTTTGACGAATGGAAGGCCAATGTAATGACAGATGAATTTCATGGGCATTTGGGCATATTTTCTATTGTAGGCGCTAAAATGGGCATAAAAGCCCGTGAATGGTTCGGTGTTGGGCGAGATGTTCTCGAAGTATTTTCTTTTGCTGGCTCAAGACCTCCATACAGTTGCCTCAACGACGGTATTCAGGTAAGTACCGGCGCAACCCTGGGTATGGGCACTATAACATTAACTAAAGACAGTGTTGCCCAACCAATGGCAACATTCACGTTCAATGGCCGTTCTATTAAAATTTCATTAAAACCCGAATATTTAAAACAGGTAAATGGAAATATCAAAGAAGAGGTTATTAAATTTGGCTTATCCGATGAAGGCTATTGGTACCTTGTCCGGCAAAACGCTTTGCAATGCTGGCTTCATTGGAATCGGGACATGATTTTTGACATTGAAGAAATTACTAAAAAATAATTTATGCACATCCCCGACGGATATTTAAGCCCGCAAACCTATGTACCATTTTATGTGGTGTCAATTGCATTTCTCTCTATTGCAGTAAGGAAAGTGAAGAAGGAACTTACTGCCAAACTGGTGCCATTTTTGGGCATGTCGGCAGCCTTTTCTTTTCTGATTATGATGTTCAATATTCCGGTTCCCGGAGGAACAACTGGTCATGCCGTGGGCGCTGCGCTCATTGCTTTATTGTTTGGCCCGTGGGTTTCCATTGTTTCCGTTTCGGTAGCATTGCTTATACAGGCTTTTGTTTTTGGCGATGGCGGAATTACAGCACTGGGCGCTAATTGCTTTAATATGGCAATTGCCATGAGTTTTGTTTCGTATGGCGTGTTTAAGTTAGTTAATGACAAGTCGGAAAACCCAAAACGCATGAACATAGCCGCTTTTCTGGCGGGGTATATTGGTATCTGCACAACGGCTATCATAACAGCCTTTGAGTTTGGCATTCAGCCTATTATTGCTTCCGCAAAAGACGGGACACCGCTTTACGCGCCTTATCCTTTGAAAGTAGCTGTTCCGGCTATGGCGTTGGAACATTTCTTAATTTTTGGTTTTGTTGAAGGCATTATCACGGCGTTGTTGTTCAGGTATTTTTACAGCCATCACAGGGAAATGATTAAAGCGATAGAAAATAGAACCAGTAGCTAAGAACCAAGATTCAGAAAATTAATAAAAAAATATTCGTTTATTATATTTTAGTGCCATAGTTTATACATGGAGAAGTTCAACAAAAAGCTAATCATCGGTTTATTGGTTATGGCCTGCTTAACGCCTATCGGGATATATTTACCAAAATTATTCCATGCGGGTGGTGGCGAATGGCCGGTTGAAACAGTGAAGAAAAAAACAGGGTTTGTGCCATCTGGCATGAAAAAAGATGCAGAAACCTGGAAAGCGCCCATTGCCGATTATGGTAATAAAGGCGAAGCCCAATCCGCAACTTCAAAAATAACAACTTACGTTTTATCTGGTTTTGCAGGTGTTGTGATCATTTCATTGGCTTCTTTTGTGTTACTTAAAACAACACGCAAAAATGATTGAACCCTTGCCCACATTCCTGACCACAAACGAAACCCGCTTGAATCAATTCACGGGCAAACAGAAACACGCTTTTCCATTTATTGACAGGACAATCCGAAATGCGGCCAAAGTTATAAAGTCAATCTATATACAGGATGAATCTGCTTCGAAAGCTGGTTTTTTACAAAATATAAATGCCCGGATAAAAGTTATTTTCCTTTTTGGCTTTATTTTCCTAATTAGTTTTATCAGGCAGACCCAATCCCAGTTGCTTATTTCAGCATTAATTTTTGTGTTGTTTGTTCTTTCAAGGGTAAACCTGTTTTCAATTTATAAAAAAATATTTTTGCTGGGCTTCCTGTTTGGTTTCCTTATAATTGTACCGGCAGCCTTGAACTTAGTTTCGAATGGCGAAATAATTATAAACCTTATCCATTTCAAATCGGCGCACCACTTCTGGCTTTACAATTTGCCTTTAAACATTGGCATTACAAAGGAAGGTTGTTTGGTTGTGCTGAAGTTTTTTTTACGTATCACAAATTCCATAGCCATAACCATGCTGGTGATGTACTCAACTTCGTTTGCCGAAATTGTCAAATCGCTAAAAATTTTCAGGGTGCCTGGTATGTTTCTATTGGTAATTACGCTCTGTTATAAATTTATTTTCATTTTGTCGGGTACTACCGAGGAAACTTATTTTGCACTCAAATCGCGCTGGTGGCGGCGTACTAAAGAAACTACTGCAAGTGGTTTTGTTGCCGAACGGATAACATTTATTTTTCTTAAATCGTGGATGAAATATGAGGAAATTTACCGTGCTATGCTGGCGCGGGGCTTCAACGGTAATGTAAACCTTTGTTACGCCCAGAAAATTAAAAAGATTGATATTGCATTTCTTTTAGCAGTTATGGCTTTCGGGGCTTTATGTTTATATATATAACAAAAGAGCAAAGAACAAAGAGCAAAGATGTAAGACAAAGAAACAGGGGTATTATAATAGTTATGTCAGATTAATTAATTCATTCATTCATCGTTTATTTTAAAAATGGGAAATATTATTCAATTAGAAAACCTTTCATACTATTATAGCCGGAAACACTGTGCACTAACTGATGTTAGCTTTTCGGTAAACCAGGGAGAAATATTTTCCATTATCGGTTCAAATGGCAGTGGAAAGTCTACTTTGCTCCACCTGATGTGTGGCCTTATTTTTCCTGATAAAGGGAAAATCCTTTACAAAGGTGATGCAATCACCGAACAAAAGTTGAAGGACACCAATTTTAACAGTTATTTCAGGGGAAGCATCGGTTATGTTTTCCAAAATTCAGAAAGCCAGCTATTTTGCCCAACGGTTTTTGACGAGCTTATTTTTGCCCCGCTCCAGATGGGAAAAGATAAGGCAACGGCTTTTGAACGAGCCGAAGCAGTAATGAAAATGCTAAATATTGAACCACTGCGAAACCGCTCTACCCAAATGCTTTCGGGAGGCGAGAAAAAACGTGTGGCTATTGGCTCAATTCTCACTTTGAATCCTGACATTTTACTAATAGACGAGCCGATGAGCGGCCTCGACCCAAAAACCCGTTCATACCTGATTGAACTTATTTTTCAGTTAAACGAGGCGGGAAAAACTATTATTTTAACTACGCATAGCCTCGAACTGGTTGACCATTTCCAATCGCGGGTGGCAGTTTTGTCGGAAGAACATACCCTGGAAAAAATTGGCAGCGCTGAAGAAATACTGACTGATACCGATTTGCTCATCAAAACGAACCTTATTCACGAACACCTGCACCGTCATGGAAACTTAAGCCATAAGCACATTTCAACAAATTTCCTATTTCATAAGCATTAGAATTATTCGGCTCACCGTAAAATTGATAAACCTGGTGAATATTTATGGTTCATCCGACTAATGCGTAGGTAGTCTCATGTATTGGAGAAATTTATCATTTTTTATAGAACGAATCGTTAACGTGGTTTTAGTGGGAAATATTGGCGACACCCCTATTAGGCCTATAAAAAAATAAATCTGACAAATGTTGACAAGCAGGTAAAATACTCTACTTTCTCACTTGTATGATTCAATTTCTCGATTGTATACCTCGATTTCTCACTTGTTTAATTCTAAATGATAAAGAATTGAAAAGCTATCCGACTTTAGTGGGATTTAGTTCAACATTCCGTACGTTATGGTTTATATATTGGAGAGGAGTTAAATTATTTGTCTTTATAATGCCCGAAAGTGCTGAATACAATTACTTTGATAATACTTTCCTGTATTTCGTAAATTAAGCGGTGTTTGTCTGTAATTTGTCGAGACCATTTTCCAGAATAGTTGTACTTTAATTGTTCGGGTTTGCCTGTTACTGTGGTTGGATGCTCTTGTAGTTCTGCTAGGAGTTTTTCTAACTTTTTATAGGCTTGGGGTTCTGACTTTTTCAAAACTAAAATATCTTTCCTTGCCTGCTCTGTAAAATCGAGATCGTAAATCATAAGCTATCAAGAAAGGATTTTAGTTCTTCTTTCCCCGAAACCCTTATAACTTTTCCCTCTTTTGCTTCTTGTATTGAACGGTCAAGGGCTTCAATGTTCATTGGGTTATTAAACCACGGGTCATTGCTAGGGCTTGGATTATCGGGAATTAGATTACCACGAGGAACCAGTTCCATAAATTCATCTTTCCTTTTGATTATAACTCTCTCTTTCTTGGCCAAATCAAAATATTTCTTTTGACTATCCCTAAACACTCTACTGCTTATTACTAACATGACTTATGTATTATATGTACCAAATATGGTACGCAAATATATTAATTAATTTTTACTTTTTAGGCCTAAATGGAGCGAAGTATAGGGGTTAATTACAACATTTCAATACGATTTTCTTTCAAATGTGAAATCATACCGTATGGCCGACAATGTTCTTTCAGATGCAGAACAACAGGAGCTATTAAAAGAATTTGAAAAAGTCGAAAACGGAAGCTATTGCGGAGGTGAATTGAAAGACTGCATTACAGCTATTGAAAAACTTGAATCTGTTTATAAATAATAAAACTTATTTACACTAACTATCCTCCGGTAATATAATTTTCCAATTGCTGGATTGTAAATTTCTGTTCCCGGATAATCCGGCTGACTATATCGCCGATAGAGACAACCCCCAATATTTTGTTGTCATCAACTACAGGCAAATGACGTATATGGTTATCTGTCATCAGTTGCATACATTCTGTGATCTGGGTGCAGGAGCCAACAGTAATAATATGTGTCGACATAAATTCTGCAACATGTGTATTAACAGACGATTTGCCATGCAACACGATCTTTCTGGCATAATCCCTTTCGGAGAAAATACCTGTTAATTTCTCATCTTCGACAATTAAAACTGCGCCAATATTTTTATCAGCCATAAGTTTTAGCACTTCATAAGTGATTGTCGAAGGGGCAACCCAGTAGAAATTGTTACCCTTTTCTTTAAGAATATCATTCACTAAGATCATATTATCAGATTTTAAGATTCATTCGAATATAATTAGTTTAAACATTTAATAATCTTATAGTTGATTCGAATGAACCCCAAAGGGCTCACCGAAGGTAAACATCCATTTTATATTTGCTTCGCAAAGCCCTTCGGGGTTCATATCATTGTTGTGAACGCTATTACATGGATGTTTCAAGATAAAAGAATCAGGAAAAAGAAAAATTCAAATTAAAAATACACAACAATGATATAAACAAACTGAAATGGGAAATAGTTGATGAAAATATGAAAAAAGTTAACCTTTTTTTGAGCGTCGGTTTAACTCATCACGGATCATGGATGCTTTCTCATAATTTTCTGTACGGATAGCATCTTCAAGTCCGTTTCTTAAGTCGTCAACAGTGAGGTTTCGCAATTCTTCATTCAAACTCTTGCGCGATTCTTCTGATGATTTAGAAATAGTTAATCGCTGAGAAGTTTTAGATTCTTTTTCGAAATCGAGTACAATTCCTGAACGTTCTAAAATATCTTCGGTAGTATAAATCGGACATTTAAACCTCAGGGCAAGAGCAATGGCATCGGAAGTACGGGAGTCAATGTTTATGGTGCTTTTGCCGTCATAGCAAGTAAGCCGCGAATAAAAAATTCCTTCTTCTAATTTATAAATATTGATTTCAAGCAAGTCGATTTTAAAAGAAGTCGCGAAATTATAAAACAAATCGTGTGTCAAAGGGCGCGGTGGGTTCAGGCCTTCAAGTTGAATTGCAATAGCCTGGGCTTCAAAACCACCAACAATTATAGGTATGCGACGGTCACCCTTTTCTTCGGTAAGCACCAAAGCATATGCGCCTGATTGTGTCTGACTATAAGAAATGCCAAGTACATTTAGTTTCACTTTGCCCATTGCGTTGTGATAAAAAGTAGTCTTAATTCTTTCTGTTTACAAACTTAAATGAATTTTAGCAAAAACTCACAAACTATAATAAAAGACTAAAGATCAGAGAATCAAATTTCAGGATAAGACTCAAAAAAAACTGTTTATAATTTTTTTGTGCGAATTAAGAGTTGAATAGCCATTGGCTTTAGCCAATGGATTTAAATACATAGTAAACAGGGCTTTAGCCGAAATTGTTTGAAATTCAATTTTGACTAAAGCCAATAATGTTCTCAAATTCTCCTACCAGCTAAAGATAGTGTAATGTTAAGTTTAATATGGCGTAATGACCTCACCCTAAATCCCTCTCCAATAGAGAGGTACTTGCCACTTCTCCTATTGGAGAAGGGGTTGGGGATGAGGTGAAATTAAGTCAATTTACAATTAACATAACACGAGTAGCTATTAATAATTACCAACCTTTAATTTGCATTAAAAATATTTTATTCAGCATCAGCAGCATCACCAATAACAGATTTTGCAACTGGTTTTAGCTGGTT
>CAVSGB010000149.1:0-4911 GCA_963726845.1 uncultured Bacteroidota bacterium
ATTCCAATATAAACAACCGGTAACCATGGATCTTTAACTGCCTCAATGACACTTAAGGTTGACCATCTCCCTTTACTCTCATCATAACCTGCCTGATAAATGTCCCAGCCTCTGACTGTATAAGGTTTATTTACTTCAAGAATGGTAGTATCGGTAGTTAATGAATCCTCATACACTATAAGTTTTGAACTAAATTTTTTTGGTTCAGGTTGAGTAAGAACCAACACTTCTGATTCTTTCAATTTAAGGTAAGATGAGTTAGCATTATAACTTCCGGAAGCAATCCAACCACTGACAGTATCGCTTGATAATCTGTTCTTAGCAAAAACATAAGCAGCAGGAAAACTTCCTGTCGAGTCCGATTCATGAATATAACCATTTTCAAACTTGGCCAAGGGTAGGTAATTTAAAACTTTTATATGCCACTCGGCCAAATCAGTTTCAAGATTTTTAACTGCAAAGGGCAGCAATTTAGAATTACCTATATTAAACTTGTGCGATTTCAAGTTAACAACTGAAAGTTTCGGGTTGTACTGTGCCACTTCAAAATTGAGCAATTTCAGCGTAAAAGGCATTTTATACATTTCACCCTGTTGCGATAATGCAATATTGTTCATCTTGCCATTCGTGTAAAGATTAATAGTTAAAGTTTGTATATCAGCTGAACGAAGCCCTGCAGCAATTAAAGTAAGCCATAATCCAAAATGATTCAATAAAAAGCCAAGGTTCTTTGTTTTAAAAGGAATAGCCCTTCGTAAGGTTACCATCCCCAACGATGTAAGAAAATAAAATTGAATTAGAATAAATGGCCAGCTGTTTTTTATATGGGATAGTCCTGAATAAAAAAGGATTTTGGAGGTTTCTTGAGAGTTTTGTGGTAAAAATCCAAGAAATAATATTAAAAATGCATAAATAATTATTGAGCTTATCGCAGCTGGAATACTTGAAATCCACTGAATTACAAATGATTCTCTAAATCGAATGTGCAAAAACAAGAGAATAGCAGCAAAAATAACAATAAGTATAAAATTCACCGGCAATCCTGGAATTGTTACCCCTCTTCCTCCGGTAGCAATTTCAACAATAAACCCGGCTATCATAATTTCGATAGCAATTATAAAACTCTCTGCATATTTCCAGGGATAATCCCAAAGTTTTTTGGAATTATCTGATTTAGCTTTTTCGCCAGTTTGTACCACAAATAGTTTTTTTTATGACTGCTTGGTAAAAATAACAAATAATTTATTGATCATTTTTTTGTTTTAGCCTGGTATTTTGAATAAAAAATGCTGAATTAAGTTCAGCATTTTTTATACTTTTAAATACAAAGCAAATTTTAAAAATTTCAAGGATTTGCTTGCAACCAAGCAATTGAATTTTGCAAAACCTCTTGTGTATAAACTGGATTATGAACGCCAAAATTAGTGCCGGAAGGTGATTCGCTAAAAATAAAAAAGTAGTTGTATGCAGCTCCAAGTTCACCATATTTCCATGGCCGACCAATTCTAAGCGCAAAATCTGCATCTTTTTTGTAAGTTACATAACTTTGATATGTAATTACGCCTGTAGCCGACGGGTTAGGCCCAACGCCAACAGCGTTAAAGCTGGTTAGCGAAATTGCAAATGTATCTGTAGCATTTCCGACTCCTAAAAGATTACCGTTATAATCATGTGTTGCCTCTGCAGTATAGGTTGTTACGCCATTACTTGTAGTTGCTTTGAACACTTTTCTTGTAACAAGTAATTGGGCTAATTGATTTAAGAGCGTTTGAGTTGCTAAATTATTAGATGTTATATGATCGGATGTATGACATTTTGCACATACTGCAGTATTTGCAATCATGGTGTGTCCACCAGTATTTGATATCGAATCGTATGTATTAAAGTGACAATCAGCACATGAATATGCAGAATGTTTCCAAATTCTTGTATATGTTTTCCCCGGGTATTCATATGCATTAATGCCGGCAAAAAGATTTGACTGGTTGCCATCGTGGACTCCAAAACTTTGTCCTATACGGTACTGGACTGCAGTATCCGGATTTGTACTGACAAGCGGGAAAAAAGGAAGTTGATGAAATGTTTTATCGGCAAATTTATTTAAGTTACTGCCATTATTAGCATAAAGACCATTACTGCCTGGTTTCTGATTGAAAACACTATCAGTGGTTGAACCACGAATCTGATGACATGTAGCGCATAAGTTTGTGATGCTTCCAAAATCCTGATTTTTAGAATGGTTGTAATAGTTCAGTGAAACTGGTGTTATTGTACGAAGCACATAAGTAACCGTATCGTCAGCAAAGTCAAAAGAATGATGTTGATGACAGGTTTCACAGGTAATTTTAGTTGCATCAGGGATAGCATTTGCACACACAAAAGTCCCTTCACTCGTGATTTCCTGAAAACCTTCATTCGTGTGACATCTTGCACAATACTTGTTAGTTTGCCCCCTGGCAACAGTATTGCTTGGATCCAAATATTTCTTTGAAAAATGGTATTGGGTCAGTATAGCACTTTGCGTAACTGAGTTATGGCACTTCAAACAAACAGTATTTGCATCTTTTCCATCTTTTCCTGCTTGCCCTGCCCGCCTTCACATGATGTTACCATAATAAAAGCCACTCCTATTGACAGAGCAGTAATTAAATAATTATAAATTTTTCCAGCCATAACAATATGAATTAGTTTTGTTTTATTTTCATGTTTCAAAAATACTTATTTAGATATATGAATGGAAGAAATTGCCGAAGTTTTATTAACTAATTTTAGGATATCTATTTTGCACTTTAAATCGACAAAAAATGAAAAAAAAGAGATTTAGATCGATATATGCAAAAATAATTTTTTGGGTTTGGATTACTTACGTTGAGACTTTTCCATTAAACATTTATCAGTAACTGGGTGAGTTTGAATGCATATGTCTATTTTAGCCATGATCCTATTCTTTTCCATCATTAATTAAATTATTTGAATCATCCGTCTTCTCAATTGAATTGTCAGCATCTTTTCTTTTCAACTTTTTAACATAATAAGTAGAAATAAATATTGAAACAACCGCAAAAACCAAAAATGCCAATATTCTGTAAATAATTTCAATTTTTGCCATGTCAACCAGAAATAAATAAATTGCTGAAACCAATAGATTGGACATTGCCATCCACCGGTATTTTATGTTTTTAAAAATTATACTTAGCCCAAAATAGATTCCTGAAATGATAAGCCACGAAACTGTTATATACTGACCTGGTAAACCTTTGTAAGCAGCATAAGGCAGTGTAAAAAAAAGAACAAATAAATACATGTTCCGAATAAAATCAGTTTTAATATTCAATCGTTCCTTTTTCCAGTTAATTATCCTGGCTGATAAAAATGCAACAATTGGAATTGAAAAATTAACTACCTGGATTGAGCCGGAAATTTTGTAATATATAAGAACTAAAAAAACAAGAAGAAATGTATTCATTAAAGTAATAATGTGGGATCTATACCACAGCGCCAATGCAAGTACCAAAAAGCTTTGATAGGTTAACAATAAAAAAAGAGTCCGGGAAATGACAAACGCCATAAATAGCAACACTCATTGCAACGAACCCATACAATGCAAAAAGCGCCGGTGCATACTTCCACAGAGAATAGAATTTTAAAAGTATAGAATACACAATACCGTAAATAGAAATTGCAATAAAAAATGGCACAAATGAATTTGGATAATGCGACAGTACCAATACCAGCAGCAATATTGAGTACACAATTCCTGAAATCAGTATTGTTGAAATTATTGATCTTTCGGTATGCTCGACATTGGGTTTCTTAAAAGCAACCAGAGAATAAATTATTGTTGTAAGCGAGAAATAAAAAAATGCAAAGTAATATGTCAGATCATTTGAAGATTTAACTAATGATACCGGGTTCTTTAGCAGCCAGATTAAATAAATAATATAAGTTATAATTAAGGTAAAAGTGAGTGTTCTCCACCAATTGTATTTCCAAAAAGAATAGAAAACCAATCCGGTTGTTGCAATTGAAATCAGAAAAAATAGTTGCGTTTGATCGCAGACAAATGCAGTAAATATTGCAAAAGTAAATGCCAGTCCTGCTAAAATTTGCGAATGTCTTTTAAATGCAAAAAACAACTGAGTTCCAATGGCTACAAGTATGAGGAAGGTTGCAATATAAAGATTTGAAATAATTGGCTTGTTGCTGAAGAAATGTAACCTAAGAATAACAAAAAATAAAATGATAAATCCGAAAATATTAAATATGAAGGATAAATAGGTATAACTTTTTCGTGAAAAATATGAAAATAAGAATACTCCTATAATACTAATTCCTCCAACTATTAGAGAAATTAGTGGTTTGCCTGAATCATTAAAATATTGCCATAAAAATACGATTGCAAAAAAAAGTACAATATTTCCCAGCCAGGCCAATCCATATTCACCAAGTTTGGTTTCGAACGGAGCGCTAATTGAAAATTTTATATCAACAAATTCTGAATCCTCTGTTTCTAATATGTTTGAAGGTTGTGTTTGGATTATTTTTTCCTTATTTGATTCAAGAAGTTCAATTCGTTTTTCGAGCGAATTTAAACGGCTGTTTATAATTTCAAAATATTCATTATTCAAATCATCAGGTTTCATGAGAATATAATTAGGTTAAACATTTAATAATCTTACAGTTGATTCTCATGGAACATCCTTGTTATATTCATTTCCTTTTGTGAACGCAAGTGCATGGATGTTTCATCATAACTACCTCCTTGTTTTAAAAATTATTTTTTTAATAGCAGTAAGGAAAATCAGTAATTTGAATGTTTGATCCAATAAAATATATTTCAAAAATTCTTATATATCAATTTTGAATTTTAAGAAAGCAATACGTAATCTTAGCTTTAAGGGTCAGCAACAT
>CAVSGB010000150.1:0-24991 GCA_963726845.1 uncultured Bacteroidota bacterium
TCATGAAGCGTGATGAATTGGACACTTCACGCGTTGAAAGCCCTTTAAAAAAAGCAGATGATGCATTTGTTCTAGATAATAGTTTCATGAACCCGGAAGAACAAATAGAGTGGTTTTTTAAAATATTCAGGTAATAAAACAGGTTTAACAAAACAATTAATTTCTTGTTAATATGTCCTTGATTCTTCGATCCTGACTCTTGTATCTTAACTTTATGATTATAAACATTGACGAAAAATCCGGATTTTGTTTTGGGGTTGTAAATACGATAAACAAAGCAGAAGAAGAGCTTAATAAATCAGGAAAGCTTTTTTGCCTGGGCAATATTGTCCATAACAACGCTGAGGTTGAGCGCTTGCAAAAGAAAGGTTTGGTAGCAATAAATTATAAAGAATTCGAACAATTAAGAAATTGCAAAGTCCTTATCAGGGCGCATGCGAACCTCCCGAAACCTACAAACAGCACGCAAAAACAATATTGAATCAATAGATGCTTCCTGTAAAGTGGTTTTAAAGTTGCAGAGCAGGATACGTAAAAGCCATTTAGAAGCTGATAAAAACAGACAGATTGTTATTTATGGCAAAGACGGCCATGCAGAAGTAAATGGCCTTGTTGACCAGACAAATGGCAAAGCTATAGTTGTGAAACAAATTCGGCACCTTCATAAAATCAATTTTTTGAAACCTATCGTTTTGTTTTCTCAAACTACTATGGACATTGATAATTTTGCAGTAATAAGTGACAAAATCCGGTCGCTAATGCAGGAAGCAACAGGCAAGGTTGAAATTCCTTTTACAATAAATGATACTATTTGCAGACAGGTTGCAAACCGTGCACCTCATTTAAGGCAGTTTGCTGCAAGTAATGATATTATAATTTTTGCCACGGGAAAGACAGTTCTAATGGGAAGGTATTATTTGAAGTTTGTAAAAATATCAATATTAAAAGCTATTTTGTAACAGGTATTCCTGATATTGACATTTCGTGGTTCGGAAATGCAAATTCCGTTGGAATATGTGGTGCAACTTCTACACCACGCTGGTTGATGGAAGAAATAGCTGCATTTATTAAATCAAGGCAAATTTAAATTCCTTTAAAAATTCAGCTAATACTATTCTTGAAACTTCTTCAAAATCTACTTTGCTGCCAATTTCTTTTTCAATTGAGGTTACTGTTTTGTCAACAAAACCACATGGATTTATATTGTCGAAATAGCTCAAATCCGTGTTAATATTTAGCGCAAAACCATGCATCGTTACCCAGTGGCTGCTTCGAACACCAATTGCACAAATTTTTCTGGTCTTTGTACTGTATCCAGTATCGAGCCAAACACCAGTTGCTCCATGTAACCTTTCCCCTTTCAGGTTGAAATTTACAATCGATTTTATAATTACTTCTTCGAGTTTATGGATGTATTCTTTAAGACCGATTTTCAAGTGTTCGAGGCTCAAAATCGGGTATCCCACCGATTGTTCCGGGCCATGATATGTTATATCGCCACCACGGTTTATTTTATAAAATTGCGCATTTTTAGCCTGGAGTTGGATATAATTTAAAAGCAAATTCTCCTCATCTCCGCTTTTGCCTAATGTATACACATGCGGATGCTGACAAAAAATAAGGTGATGCAATAATTCTGGTTCGTTTTGCTGTTTCTGAGAAAGTACTTTTTGAAATAATTCTTCCTGGAAATCCCAGGTTTCCTTATAATCGCGAATATCAATATTATGAAATCTGAGATTATTCATTCGAATAACATAAACTCTGGAAATGGGTTAACAAAAGTACTTTTATAAGTATTCAAAATCAATTTATAATTCCAAATTCCTTGTCAATTCAAAATAAAATTATAAAATTTATTTTCTGAAACTTAAACAAAACTTAAACGCAAAAGTTAAAAATAAAGTACAATCTTAAATGTCGAAAATAATGAAATGCCACCAAAACACAAAGTCACAAAAACCCACAAAAATTTGATAATTAAAATAGTACTTTTGGTGAAGATTTGTGTTTTGTGCTTTCGTGGCAATAAAAGACTTTTTGGAGTGAACTCCTATGTTGGCATAATAAAATTAATTTACGAATACATTTTTCATTTTAAATATCCTTCTCATGAAACCTCCATGCTTATAGAATATAATTTAAAGGAACAAGCACAACTTTTCTCATGACTGAAGGGAGTAAAAGGGCATGAACTTAGTTCAAAGAACAAGAGTTTCCGCATGGAGGTTCGCCGGAGGGGTTTGTGGGAAGGTTTGAGTGCGAGGCCGGCAACTAAAAATGCAAGCGGCTTAATCTGTTGCAGATATTTGAAATATAATAGTTTAACTTAAACATATTTTCATGAAAACCCTAAAAATACCAGGTTTAATAATTTCATGGTTTGTTTTAATAAGCAGCCAGGTTTTTCCCCAAACTTTCTATTTCGATAATTATGGTGTTGCTGAAGGTTTATATCAATCTACAGTATATGATATTCTACAAGATAATGAACATTATGTCTGGCTTGGTACGAAAGGTGGCGCATCGCGTTTCAATGGCAAAGAATTTCTAAATTATACTTCACAAAATGGGTTAGCTCAAAATGGCGTTCATACCCTGTTTAGGGATTCCCGTGAAATTATCTGGTTTGGGCATTTAGGTGGTGGTATTTCTATATTGAAAGATAAAAAACCAGAAGTATTTTTTCAATCGGGAACCATAATTAAAAGTGATATAATGGATATTGCTGAGGATAAACAGCATCGCATTTGGGTTGCTACTTATGGCTCAGGGGCTTTTTGTTTTACTTACACAAATTCAAAGAACAAAAAAATTCAATATGAACAATTCAAGGGGAATAAGCTTAACGACAGGATATTCTATATTTTTATAGGTCACGATAGTTCTCTTTATTTTGTAACCGACCTTGGTATAAAAAAATATAACGAAAAGCTTAAAACGTTTGAGAATTTCCGGCCTGAGGGTTGACACTATATTTTGCAAAAACATGCATGTTCGAAGACAGCAAAAAAAACTTGTGGTTTGGAACTTATCATGGTGGTTTGTACAGGATGGACAGCAAAACCAAGCAATTCAAAATATATGATATCAGGGATGGTTTGGCTTCGAACTGGATTACTTCAATTAGCGAGGACTCTCAGGGAAATATCTGGCTTGGAAGCTGGGGAAACGGGTTAACTAGAATAAGGCCTGATGGGAAAATAAGTGTATTCAATACTTCAAACGGACTTCAGGACGATAAGATAGGCTGTACTTTTGAAGATGCTGAAGGGAATATACTTATTGGAACAAACGAACACGGGCTTTCAATTTATAAAGGTGAACAATTCGTTACTTATAAAGAAAAAGATGGTATTGCCAATCCGCAAATCTGGGCAATTGCCCAAGATGTAAAAGGTCGATATTGGTTTGGCACAAACGGTGGTATTTCAGTTTACGATCCGTCTCAGGAGAAAAACAGGCAGTTTATTTATTATAACCAGGAAAATAAAAATATTAGCAACCAGTTCGGTTTCTTGGAAAGGATAAACAAAACAATATTTGGATTGGAACTTTCTGAGCAGGGGATTATCCGTTTTGAATTTGAAAAGAACCGATTTATTTATGAGCCAGCCATAAATACAAATATGCCAAATAATTCTCCGGTAAATGCAATGGTAATCGATAATATCAACAACGTTTGGACTGGCACATCCGATGGATTGATTAGGTATAATATCAACAGAAGAGAAGTAACCAGGCTGACACAAACCGATGGCCTGCTTGGAAACGAAATCTCGTCATTATTTGTAAAATCGGACAACGAGGTTATAGTTGGAATTGCTGGTAAAGGAATAAATTTTATAAAAGATACAAATATTCGCAGTTTTATTCTTGGCCGGGAATTACGACGAATTGCATGACAGAAGATAAAAACGGGAAAATATGGATTGGCACCAAAGGTCAGGGTGTTATGGTAATTGATAATAATCGTATTATCCACCAATATACTGAGCAGGATGGGTTATTGGCAAACCTTATTAATTTGCTTATTTGTGGCGATGACAACAGCATATTTATTGGGACCAATAAAGGGTTAAACCGATATTGCCCAAAAGAAAATAAAATATATAGTTATACCCTTAAAAACGGTTTTACCGGTATTGAAACAAAAGACAATGCAACATTTAAAGATGCGAGCGGGAAAATATGGTTTGGGACTATAAATGGTGCAATGTGCTTCAACCCGGCACTGGTAGCAGTTAAAAGACCTGAGCCGCTTACCCATATAACGAGGTTTAGGGTTAACCTGAAAGATGATGTTATTAAAAACGGGTTAAAACTAAATTACAAAGAGAATGGGATTATTTTTGACTATCAAAGTATTTGTCTTACAAATCCTGAGGCTGTCCGTTACGAAATTATGCTTGAAGGTGCCGACAAAGACTGGCAACCGCCTACAGAACAAACGTCAGTAACTTATTCGGCTTTACCGCCTAATAAATATTCATTCAAAATAAGGGCACGCAATAGCGATGGTGTATGGAATGAAAAGCCTGTGTCATTCTCATTTATAATAAATCCGCCATTTTATTTTACCTGGTGGTTTATTACTTTGTGTGTAATTGCAGTTTCTATCTTAATATTTCTTTATATTAAAATCCGTGAAAAACATTTAATTGAAGAAAAACATATTCTTGAAGAGAAAGTTAGAGAGCGCACAATTGAGGTCACTTTGAAAAATGAGGAACTGGCAACAAAAAACAAAAATATTACCGATAGTATCCGTTATGCAAAACGCATTCAATTTGCAATTCTTCCGCCCGATGTTCCTTACGAAAAAGCTTTTATTTTATTTAAGCCCAAGGATATTGTAAGTGGCGATTTTTACTGGATACATACGGATGGCAATTTTGAGTTCCTTGCGGCAGTGGATTGCACCGGGCATGGTGTTCCGGGAGCATTCATGTCAATTATTGGCCATATTTTATTGAATAAGATTGTCAAAGAATATAATATTTTAAAACCATCTGAAATCCTGAACAAATTAAATAAGGAATTGACCGAAACTTTGCACACGCAGGGCGAATCAATGAACGTAGCCGATGGTATGGACTTATCGCTTATTTGTTATAATTCAAAAGAACGTATATTGGAATTTGCAGGTGCTTTTAATTCTTTGTACCTGATCCGGGAAGGTAAATTGACAGAATATCCTGCAAACCGCTTTAGTATTGGCCGCAATACTGAACCAGACAAGGAATTTACAAACCATAAAATTTCAATAATACCGGACGATATGATCTTCCTTTGTTCAGATGGATTTGAAGATCAGTTTGGAGGTATCAATGGCAAAAAGTTTAAGCGCAAATCACTGGTTGAATTATTTGTTAGCATTGCTCATTTAGATGCACTAACTCAAAAAGAAACCCTTGACAGGGTTTTTGAACAATGGCGAAGCGAATACGAACAAATCGATGATGTTCTTGTTATCGGAAGAAAATTTTAAAGCCAGGATATAAGCATTTCTGTAATACCATGGTGGTGTGCCAGCGATTTTGTTATTAATACTTTTACTTGTTTACAGCCCGATATTTCAAGCGCCCTTTCCATCCATCCTGCAATATTTTCATCGATTATTTCGTCAGGTTCCGGGAATTTGGTGATATGCAAGGTAAGCCCATTTTTATTTACATTAAGAACGACCATTTCTGATGGTTGAAAATAGGTTGAGAATATCCTGGATGCGCGTTCAATGATATATTTTGGCGAACCAAATTGAATAAAAAATTTATAAACTCCGGATAAAGCAACTTCAGCACTGTAACGTCCCATTATCCGGGCAGTTTTTTTGTCATCTCCATTGTAAAAGAACTTGCTGATTGATTTCATAGGCACTACCAATGAATCATGAATTGGGTACCAGTTATTGGTAAAAATAAGCCCACCTATTAATTTGCTGGAGCCTTCTGGCATCGTTTTCAGCCAATCCTGAAAACGCAAAGGAAAATGTTTCTGAACAAATTCAGGTATCGATTTCACCGCAGTTCCTTTAATTTCCATATTACTTTTTTAAAAGTTATAAAAACGTTTTTTCCATCTCAAATACGAAATCAAAAAGAAATAGTTACTGTGCTTTGTACAATTAGTAAATATTTTAGTGCAAATTTGAAATTATAGAACTTAATGTCCCTTAATTTCTGATCATTTAAAAAATTGATATAAAAAGCTGATTAAAGTTTCTATCCCATATTTTTAATGTAGAATTTAGTATAAAAGTAACCGGGTTGCTCTGTTAAATTTGACGAAAGGATAAAAAAAAATTTCATTATTAAATATTCGTAACGATTTGTTGTCAGCAGGTTCAATTTAAATTTTTATACTTTTGCATAAAAAATTATGACTTTAATTCTTGTTATTATTACTTCAATTATTTCAGTTTTTTGTTTTTCAAATCGTGCCTGGTTAGAGAAATTGGAATTTAATCCGTATAAGGTTTATCACAAAAAAGAATATCACAGGTTAATTACCCATGGTTTCGTTCATGCCGACTGGATTCACCTGATAATAAACATGCTTGTTTTATATTCTTTCGGCAGCGCGCTGGAATTATATCTCGGTGAATTACGAAATTCAGAAATATTGAGGTTTGACCCTGCATTTTATTACATCATTATGTATTTCTCAGCATTGATAATATCATCCCTCACTACATTGAAGAAATATAAGGATGAATATCATTATAATGCAGTTGGGGCATCTGGCGCAGTATCAACTGTTCTTTTTACATGTATCTTTTTTAATCCGTGGCAGAAATTGTTATTTTGGGCTATTATCCCTGTGCCTGGAATCCTTTTCGGGGTTTTATACCTTTGGTATTCGCATTATATGAGCAAACGCAGCAACGACAATATCAACCACGATGCACACTTTCTTGGTGCATTATATGGCCTTACATTTCCTATACTGCTCGATCCCAGGTTATTTTATGGTTTCATTCAACAACTTTTTCATTTCAGGTTATGAACCATCCATGCACTTACGTTCATAACAAGGATATGAACCCCGAAGGGCTCTGCAAAGCAAATGTAACATGATGAAGGTTCCATGAGAATCATATTATAGGATTATAAATTTAATAATCTTATAATATGATTCTCATGGAACTCATCATGTTACATTTGCTTTGCGGAGCCCTTCTGGGTTCATATCCTTGTTATGAACGAAGTGCATGGATGGTTCATAACCCGAAATGAAAAAGTTGTTGAATGAAACCATAAAATAACCTGGGATCGAGCAGTATAGGAAATGTAAGGCCATATAATGCACCAAGAAAGTGTGCATCGCGGTTGATATTGTTGCTGCGTTTGCTCATATAATGCGAATACCAAAGGTATAAAACCCCGAAAAGGATTCCAGGCACAGGGATAATAGCCCAAAATAACAATTTCTGCCACGGATTAAAAAAGATAACATGAAAAAGAAAGTTGACACTGTGCTGATGCCCCAACTGCATTATAATCATATTCATCCTTATATTTCTTCAATGTAGTGAGGGATGATCATCACAATGCCGAGAAATACATAATGATGTAATAAAATGCAGGGTCAAACCTCAATATTTCTGAATTTCGTAATTCACCCAGAAATTATTCCAGCGCGCTGCCGAAAGAACATAAAATAAGCATGTTTATTATCAGGTGAATCTAGTCGGCATGAACGAAACTATGGGTAATTAACCTGTGATATTCTTTTTTGTGATAAACCTTATACGGATTAAATTCCAATTTCTCTAACCAGGCACGATTTGAAAAACAAAAAACTGAAATAATTGAAGTAATAATAACAAGAATTAAAGTCATAATTTTTTATGCAAAAGTATAAAAATTTAAATTGAACCTGCTGACAACAAATCGTTACGAATATTTAATAATGAAATTTTTTTTTATCCTTTCGTCAAATTTAACAGAGCAACCCGGTTACTTTTATACTAAATTCTACATTAAAAATATGGGATAGAAACTTTAATCAGCTTTTTATATCAATTTTTTAAATTATCAGAAATTAAGGGACATTAAGTTCTATAATTTCAAATTTGCACTAAAATATTTACTAATTGTACAAAGCACAGTAACTATTTCTTTTTGATTTCGTATTTGAGATGGAAAAAACGTTTTTATAACTTTTAAAAAAGTAATATGGAAATTAAAGGAACTGCGGTGAAATCGATACCTGAATTTGTTCAGAAACATTTTCCTTTGCGTTTTCAGGATTGGCTGAAAACGATGCCAGAAGGCTCCAGCAAATTAATAGGTGGGCTTATTTTTACCAATAACTGGTACCCAATTCATGATTCATTGGTAGTGCCTATGAAATCAATCAGCAAGTTCTTTTACAATGGAGATGACAAAAAAACTGCCCGGATAATGGGACGTTACAGTGCTGAAGTTGCTTTATCCGGAGTTTATAAATTTTTTATTCAATTTGGTTCGCCAAAATATATCATTGAACGCGCATCCAGGATATTCTCAACCTATTTTCAACCATCAGAAATGGTCGTTCTTAATGTAAATAAAAATGGGCTTACCTTGCATATCACCAAATTCCCGGAACCTGACGAAATAATCGATGAAAATATTGCAGGATGGATGGAAAGGGCGCTTGAAATATCGGGCTGTAAACAAGTAAAAGTATTAATAACAAAATCGCTGGCACACCACCATGGTATTACAGAAATGCTTATATCCTGGCTTTAAAATTTTCTTCCGATAACAAGAACATCATCGATTTGTTCGTATTCGCTTCGCCATTGTTCAAAAACCCTGTCAAGGGTTTCTTTTTGAGTTAGTGCATCTAAATGAGCAATGCTAACAAATAATTCAACCAGTGATTTGCGCTTAAACTTTTTGCCATTGATACCTCCAAACTGATCTTCAAATCCATCTGAACAAAGGAAGATCATATCGTCCGGTATTATTGAAATTTTATGGTTTGTAAATTCCTTGTCTTGTCCAGTATTGCGGCCAATACTAAAGCGGTTTGCAGGATATTCTGTCAATTTACCTTCCCGGATCAGGTACAAAGAATTAAAAGCACCTGCAAATTCCAATATACGTTCTTTTGAATTATAACAAATAAGCGATAAGTCCATACCATCGGCTACGTTCATTGATTCGCCCTGCGTGTGCAAAGTTTCGGTCAATTCCTTATTTAATTTGTTCAGGATTTCAGATGGTTTTAAAATATTATATTCTTTGACAATCTTATTCAATAAAATATGGCCAATAATTGACATGAATGCTCCCGGAACACCATGCCCGGTGCAATCCACTGCCGCAAGGAACTCAAAATTGCCCTCCGTATGTATCCAGTAAAAATCGCCACTTACAATTCCTTGGGCTTAAAATAAAATAAAAGCTTTTTCGTAAGGAACATCGGGCGGAAGAATTGCAAATTGAATGCGTTTTGCATAACGGATACTATCGGTAATATTTTTGTTTTTTGTTGCCAGTTCCTCATTTTTCAAAGTGACCTCAATTGTGCGCTCTCTAACTTTCTCTTCAAGAATATGTTTTTCTTCAATTAAATGTTTTTCACGGATTTTAATATAAAGAAATATTAAGATAGAAACTGCAATTACACACAAAGTAATAAACCACCAGGTAAAATAAAATGGCGGATTTATTATAAATGAGAATGACACAGGCTTTTCATTCCATACACCATCGCTATTGCGTGCCCTTATTTTGAATGAATATTTATTAGGCGGTAAAGCCGAATAAGTTACTGACGTTTGTTCTGTAGGCGGTTGCCAGTCTTTGTCGGCACCTTCAAGCATAATTTCGTAACGGACAGCCTCAGGATTTGTAAGACAAATACTTTGATAGTCAAAAATAATCCCATTCTCTTTGTAATTTAGTTTTAACCCGTTTTTAATAACATCATCTTTCAGGTTAACCCTAAACCTCGTTATATGGGTAAGCGGCTCAGGTTTTTTAACTGCTACCAGTGCCGGGTTGAAGCACATTGCACCATTTATAGTCCCAAACCATATTTTCCCGCTCGCATCTTTAAATGTTGCATTGTCTTTTGTTTCAATACCGGTAAAACCGTTTTTAAGGGTATAACTATATATTTTATTTTCTTTTGGGCAATATCGGTTTAACCCTTTATTGGTCCCAATAAATATGCTGTTGTCATCGCCACAAATAAGCAAATTAATAAGGTTTGCCAATAACCCATCCTGCTCAGTATATTGGTGGATAATACGATTATTATCAATTACCATAACACCCTGACCTTTGGTGCCAATCCATATTTTCCCGTTTTTATCTTCTGTCATGCAATTCGTCGTAATTCCCGGCCCAAGAATAAAACTGCGAATATTTGTATCTTTTATAAAATTTATTCCTTTACCAGCAATTCCAACTATAACCTCGTTGTCCGATTTTACAAATAATGACGAGATTTCGTTTCCAAGCAGGCCATCGGTTTGTGTCAGCCTGGTTACTTCTCTTCTGTTGATATTATACCTAATCAATCCATCGGATGTGCCAGTCCAAACGTTGTTGATATTATCGATTACCATTGCATTTACCGGAGAATTATTTGGCATATTTGTATTTATGGCTGGCTCATAAATAAATCGGTTCTTTTCAAATTCAAAACGGATAATCCCCTGGTCCAAAGTTCCAATCCAAATATTGTTTTGTTTATCCTTTCCAAGAAAACGGACCTGGTTGCTAATATTTTTATTTTCCTGGTTATAATAAATAAACTGCCTGTTTTTCTCCTGAGACGGATCGTAAACTGAAATACCACCGTTTGTGCCAAACCAATATCGACCTTTTACATCTTGGGCAATTGCCCAGATTTGCGGATTGGCAATACCATCTTTTTCTTTATAAGTAACGAATTGTTCACCTTTATAAATTGAAAGCCCGTGTTCGTTTGTTCCAATAATTATATTCCCTTCAGCATCTTCAAAAGTACAGCCTATCTTATCGTCCTGAAGTCCGTTTGAAGTATTGAATACACTTATTTTCCCATCAGGCCTTATTCTAGTTAACCCGTTTCCCCAGCTTCCAAGCCAGATATTTCCCTGAGAGTCCTCGCTAATTGAAGTAATCCAGTTCGAAGCCAAACCATCCCTGATATCATATATTTTGAATTGCTTGGTTTTGCTGTCCATCCTGTACAAACCACCATGATAAGTTCCAAACCACAAGTTTTTTTTGCTGTCTTCGAACATGCATGTTTTTGCAAAATATAGTGTCAACCCTGCAGGCTGGAAATTCTCAAACGTTTTAAGCTTTTCGTTATATTTTTTTATACCAAGGTCGGTTACAAAATAAAGAGAACTATCGTGACCTATAGAAATACTAGAATATCCTGTCGTTAAGCTTATTCCCCCTTGAATTGTTCATATTGAATTTTTTTGTTCTTTGAATTTGTGTAAGTAAAACAAAAAGCCCCTGAGCCATAAGTAGCAACCCAAATGCGATGCTGTTTATCCTCAGCAATATCCATTATATCACTTTTAATTATGGTTCCCGATTGAAAAAATACTTCTGGTTTTTTATCTTTCAATATAGAAATACCACCACCTAAATGCCCAAACCAGATAATTTCACGGGAATCCCTAAACAGGGTATGAACGCCATTTTGAGCTAACCCATTTTGTGAAGTATAATTTAGAAATTCTTTGCCATTGAAACGCGATGCGCCACCTTTCGTACCAAGCCAGACATAATGTTCATTATCTTGTAGAATATCATATACTTGTAGATTGATATAAACCTTCAGCAACACCATAATTATCGAAATAGAAAGTTTGGGGAAAAACCTGGCTGCTTATTAAAACAAACCATGAAATTATTAAACCTGGTATTTTTAGGGTTTTCATGAAAATATGTTTAAGTTAAACTATTATATTTCAAATATCTGCAACAGATTAAGCCGCTTGCATTTTTAGTTGCCGGCCTCGCACTCAAACCTTCCCACAAACCCCTCCGGCAAACTTCACATGCGGAAACTCTTGTTCTTTGAACTAAGTTCATGCCCTTTTACTCCCTTCAGTCATGAGAAAAGTTGTGCTTGTTCCTTTAAATTATATTCTATAAGCATGGAGGTTTCATGAGAAGGATATTTAAAATGAAAAATGTATTCGTAAATTAATTTTATTATGCCAACATAGGAGTTCACTCCAAAAAGTCTTTTATTGCCACGAAAGCACAAAACACAAATCTTCACCAAAAGTACTATTTTAATTATCAAATTTTTGTGGGTTTTTGTGACTTTGTGTTTTGGTGGCATTTCATTATTTTCGACATTTAAGATTGTACTTTATTTTTAACTTTTGCGTTTAAGTTTTGTTTAAGTTTCAGAAAATAAATTTTATAATTTTATTTTGAATTGACAAGGAATTTGGAATTATAAATTGATTTTGAATACTTATAAAAGTACTTTTGTTAACCCATTTCCAGAGTTTATGTTATTCGAATGAATAATCTCAGATTTCATAATATTGATATTCGCGATTATAAGGAAACCTGGGATTTCCAGGAAGAATTATTTCAAAAAGTACTTTCTCAGAAACAGCAAAACGAACCAGAATTATTGCATCACCTTATTTTTTGTCAGCATCCGCATGTGTATACATTAGGCAAAAGCGGAGATGAGGAGAATTTGCTTTTAAATTATATCCAACTCCAGGCTAAAAATGCGCAATTTTATAAAATAAACCGTGGTGGCGATATAACATATCATCGTCCCGGACAATTGGTGGGATACCCGATTTTGAGCCTCGAACACTTGAAAATCGGTCTTAAAGAATACATCCATAAACTTGAAGAAGTAATTATAAAATCGATTGCAAATTTCAACCTGAAAGGGGAAAGGTTACATGGAGCAACTGGTGTTTGGCTCGATACTGGATACAGTACAAAAACCAGAAAAATTTGTGCAATTGGTGTTCGAAGCAGCCACTGGGTAACGATGCATGGTTTTGCGCTAAATATTAACACGGATTTGAGCTATTTCGACAATATAAATCCATGTGGTTTTGTTGACAAAACAGTAACCTCAATTGAAAAAGAAATTGGCAGCAAAGTAGATTTTGAAGAAGTTTCAAGAATAGTATTAGCTGAATTTTTAAAGGAATTTAAATTTGCCTTGATTTAATAAATGCAGCTATTTCTTCCATCAACCAGCGTGGTGTAGAAGTTGCACCACATATTCCAACGGAATTTGCATTTCCGAACCACGAAATGTCAATATCAGGAATACCTGTTACAAAATAGCTTTTAATATTGATATTTTTACAAACTTCAAATAATACCTTCCCATTAGAACTGTCTTTCCCGCTGGCAAAAATTATAATATCATTACTTGCAGCAAACTGCCTTAAATGAGGTGCACGGTTTGCAACCTGTCTGCAAATAGTATCATTTATTGTAAAAGGAATTTCAACCTTGCCTGTTGCTTCCTGCATTAGCGACCGGATTTTGTCACTTATTACTGCAAAATTATCAATGTCCATAGTAGTTTGAGAAAACAAAACGATAGGTTTCAAAAAATTGATTTTATGAAGGTCCGTAATTTGTTTCACAACTATAGCTTTGCCATTTGTCTGGCCAACAAGGCCATTTACTTCTGCATGGCCGTCTTTGCCATAAATAACAATCTGTCTGTTTTTATCAGCTTCTAAATGGCTTTTACGTATCCTGCTCTGCAACTTTAAAACCACTTTACAGGAAGCATCTATTAATTCAATATTGTTTTTGCGTGCTGTTTCGTAGGTTTCGGGAGGTTCGCCATGCGCCCTGATAAGGACTTTGCAATTTCTTAATTGTTCGAATTCTTTATAATTTATTGTTACCAAACCTTTCTTTTGCAAGCGCTCAACCTCAGCGTTGTTATGGACAATATTGCCCAGGCAAAAAAGCTTTCCTGATTTATTAAGCTCTTCTTCTGCTTTGTTTATCGTATTTACAACCCCAAAACAAAATCCGGATTTTTCGTCAATGTTTATAATCATAAGAGTCAAGATACAAGAGTCAGGATCGAAGAATCAAGGACATATTAACAAGAAATTAATTGTTTTGTTAAACCTGTTTTATTACCTGAATATTTTAAAAAACCACTCTATTTGTTCTTCCGGGTTCATGAAACTATTATCTAGAACAAATGCATCATCTGCTTTTTTTAAAGGGCTTTCAACGCGTGAAGTGTCCAATTCATCACGCTTCATGATATTTTCTTTTATGTTTTCGAATGATATTAATTCCCCTTTGGCCTTTAATTCATCATATCTGCGTTGTACCCGAATATCTGGTTCAGCAGTCATGAATATTTTAATATCTGCATTAGGGAAAACAACGGTTCCTATGTCGCGGCCATCCAGCACAACCCCACTGTCCCTGCTCATTTCGCGCTGCATTTCGACCATTTTAGCCCTGACTTCCTTCAACGAACTTATAAGGCTGACTTTTTCCGAAACCTCCATGCCTCGTATTTTACTCTTCAACATTTTCACCATTAAGAAAAGTTTCGTTTTTATTATTCAACCCGTTTTTGTGAAAATCTATTTTTACATTTTTTAATGAGGATTTCAATAGCTCAATATCCAATTTACCTTCGATGAATAAACCTGAATTTATTGCAAAAAGGGTCACAGCCCTGTACATAGCACCGGTATCGATATATATATACCCGAGCTTTTGGGCAATAGCTTTAGCAAACGTGCTTTTGCCACAGGACGAAAAACCATCTATGGCAATTATAAGTTTTTTTTGAACCGACATTTGATATCAATTTCGACTGTAAAGTTGAGAAAGATTTATTGTTAATGAAAAGTGGTTCTGAACCTCCTGCTGCATGTAATGTAGCGCGGCCATACGAAAAACTGAAACGTTTTAATTTAATCCCGGCCCCAAAAGAAAAGCCTACCATTCCGGGGGCATCGACCGGGCCATTTCGCTCCTTCGCTGATAATTGTACGATGCCGAAATATAAAAACTTTTTGAAGGTAAAAATTCAATCCCGAAAATAAAATGCCGTAAAAGGTTGTCAGTAAACTTGCTAAAATTTGTTATCTGTGTTGTATCGATACCATAATAATTGTCCAAATCTTCTGAAAGGTTATACCTTAAATTATATTGCTGAAGGTCGTGAGCAGTAATAGAAACCCTGAATGGGGCATGTTCTAATCTTTTTGTAATGCCTAATAGCAACTCGAAAGGAAGTGGTTCCCGGTCGTTGTTTGTATATGTTTTGAATTGAAAGCCTATATTCCGCGCAACAGCAGCGATTGTTGTAAGTCCGTTATCAAAAGTATATGTAATTCCCAAATCTGTTGCAATTCCGGAGGAAGTATAGTGCTCCAGACTGCTGAAAATTGGTTTAACATTGACACCCCAGCGAAAGGCAGAATCGATTGGACGGGAATAGAAAAGGTTGAGGGCATACTCGGCAGCATAAAAATTACCGGTTATCAAACCGGTAGGATCAGCAGCAGTAAATGTTCCATAATTGATATAATGCATTCCGGCTGCAAATGTGCCAATATTCTTTTCGTCCATTGCATACGAAACATAACCATAATTAACATCTGCAAAATATGATACATAATTTAACACCACATTTTTGTCCATTTCAGGTGTTAATAATGCAGGGTTATGGAATGGCATGTTTAGATCGTTGTCGTTAAGCGAGATGTTTTTGCCACCTAATGCAGCGACCCTTGCAGAATTGGTAAGGTTAAGGAAATCGAATGTATGTGTACCTCCTGTCTGTGAACTGATCTCAGAAAAAAATGAAAACAGCAACATTAAAATTACAAAATAGCTGGAAATACTATACTTCATCATGCTTATACAAATTATTCCTGAAGATAAACTTACAGTTTACTTTAACGTCCGAAATGCAATAATAGTGTATTTGAATAAAATAATATCCAATTAAACATTCAAATGTTTAATGCTTCGATGGTGCCAAATTAAAGTAATTTCTATTTTGTCAGCAAATTCAGGAACTTTTCTTTCGAAGAATCAGCCCATTTGCGGAATTCAACACTTTTATCTATATGATGCGGCATATATTCTTTTAAAGAAGTCAGGTTAAAGGTTTCACTTGCAATACCTGCGCCTGCAAGCGAGCCATCGAGCGCGTTGCATGCCTGTTCAAAATGCCCGTAAGAAGGTACCATCATGATTGGTTTGCCTAAGTACATAGCTTCACAAATCGATTCAAACCCGGCTGTACTGCAATATGCATCGCAATTGTTCATCATTTCCAAAAATTTCACATCGTTTATTTTATGATAAACAAGATTTGGCGCTACCTGAAGCTCTTCCGGGGCATCTTTTTTATCCCAGAAAAAATGAAGATTTGTATCAGCATTGTGACGATGCCAGGCTTCAATGTCTTCGGAATATCCACTGTTCAGCATATAGCCGAGAATGTAGCCATGTTTCTCGGGAATCAACCTTGTTACTTCAGGCCGTAGTAATGGCGGAACAACGTAAATATGTTTTTCAGGAATATCCTTCATTGGCTTAAAGGACAAGGCAAGATATTTTTTTGACCTTAGGGACACAACTTTTGTATTCAACCTTAATAGGAGGCGGTCAATCTTAAAACCTTTAGGAAATTTAAATTCGGGATGCAATAAAAGATACTGGTGTCCAATACAAACATATTCGGGTTTTGGCTTGAGAAAAAAAGAAAATAAACCAGCCATTAAATCATAAAAATTAATGATAATATCGGGTTTTGTTTCTTTTACTTTTCGGTTGATCAGGAACATACTTTTGGTAAATGTCCTGACTTTTAAAGTATTAAAAAATATTGTTTTTGTAAGGTTTATTTTCTTGCTTTTTTTATCAATAATAAAATTTGGACTTTCGAATAATGTAACTTCCGATTTAACCTTTTGATAAAAAAATTGTGGTACTTCCCTTTGCTTGCTTTTACCAACCAAAACACTTACTATTTCATGCCCTTCGCTACGCAACATATCAGCCAGTGAAATTGCCTGCGTCATATGGCCACGGCCTTCGCCCTGCACTATAAATAGAAACTTCATATTATTTTTTTGAATCTTTTTCTTCTTTTAAAAAATCTGCATAGTGAAAAATTTCCCAATTACCTTTATCATCTTCAACCAAAGCGCTAAGCGATTCAACCCAGTCGCCCGAATTCAGGTACAATAATCCGTCATAGTCTTTAATCTCAGGTTGGTGGATATGCCCGCAAATTACACCATTAAAATTCTTCCTTCGGGCCAGTGAAACAAGTTCTGTTTCGAAATCTGAAATATATGAAACAGCCGATTTGACTTTTGCCTTAATTATTTTTGAAAGTGAATAATAAGGTTTGCCACGTTTCATCCTATAGTTGTTGTACATTTTATTAATCCACAAAAGCAGGGTATAACCAGTATCTCCGAGTTTTGCAAGCCATTTCATATTGGTGGTAACCGAATCGAAAATGTCGCCATGGATTACCCAGAATTTTTTACCATTGCTTTCATGTATGTGATCTTTAACTATTGAAAGATTGCCAACTGCAAATGGTAAAACGTTGTCAAGAAAATCGTCATGGTTGCCCCGCACGTAAATTACTTCGGTTTTGTTTTTTTCTATCATTTTAAGAACTACCCTGAAGAAGCGCGTGTGCTTTTTCTTCCATCTGCCTGATTTACGAAGTTGCCAACCGTCAATGATATCTCCATTCATTATTAATTTATCACAAGAATATTTTTTAAGAAACCTCACAACTTCTTTTGCTTTTGATTCGTTTGCCCCAAGGTGGACATCAGAAATCACGATAGTTTTATAGTGCATCATATTGGCAAATATATATTTTCTTAAAATTAAGAACAATTATTGGTATGAAGATAATGTTAATATAATTTGAACTTATTGTCAATTGTTCCTAATTTTAAAACTGTCTGTTATCTTTACATGCTTAAGTAAAAGAACAAAGATTAAAGAGCAAAGAACGAAGGAAAATTTATTCAGAAAAATTTTATATTCAAATAATATGTGCTGTAGCGATTACACTTTATATTAATAACTAACTAAAGTACAACAAATAATGGAAAAGATAGGCTTTATAATTAACCCGATTTCCGGAACACGGACTAAAGAAAATATTCCTGAACTGATTAAAGAAATAATTGAAACAAACCGGTTTGAACCGGTAATCAAATTCACAGAATGTGCCGGTCATGCTACAAAAATTGCAAAACAAATGGCTAAAGATGGCTATTCAATAGTAATTGCAGTCGGTGGTGATGGCACTGTAAACGAAGTCGCGCGGTCGCTTATTCACACCAATACTTCACTTGGTATAGTTCCATGTGGTTCAGGCAATGGACTTGCCCGCCACCTCGAAATTCCTTTAAACATCAGGAATGCTATAGAACTTATAAATGACCATAAAATAGTGGAGATTGATTATGGCACAGCAAATAACATTATCTTTTTTTGTACCTGTGGCGTTGGGTTCGATGCACATATCGGGCATCAGTTTGCACATAGTAAAAAACGCGGCTTCTTTACTTATCTTAAAAGTATTCTCAGCGAGTTTATTAAATACAGGGCAAAGAAATACAAATTTAAAACCAATGAAAGCAAGTTTCGGAAAAAAGCATTCCTGGTCACATTTGCAAATGCTTCACAATATGGTAACAATGCCTATATAGCGCCAAATGCCGATATACAGGATGGCCTTATCGATGTTTGTATCTTAGAGCCATTCCCTGCTTATCGGGCCTTTAATATAGGGGTGCGATTGCTAAGTAAAAGAATTGAAAAATCGAGGTATATTGAAATAATGCAAACCAACGAGGTCAGGCTTAAACGGAAGAAACGAGATGTATTTCATTTCGATGGCGAGCCTTGTATTATGAAAAAAAAGATAATTGTCAGATCGGTTCCTAAAGGGCTAAAAGTTGTAGTGGCTAAAAATTCATTTTTAAGATAAAAGGAGGATGAAATCCGGAAACCGTGGAAAAGGAAATTTTCTTTTTAATCAGGTTTCCTGCCTAGGTTTTCCATTTTCCAATTTAATTTTATCTTTGTTCTATCAGGAATAAAAAACAAAAAATGAAGTTTAAGAGAATTTTATTGAAGTTAAGCGGTGAGGCTCTTGAAGGCAAACAAGGATACGGCATTGACAGTGAAAAGTTAAATGAATACTGCATTCAGGTCAAAGAAATAGCATCCCTTGGGGTTCAGGTAGGTATAGTAATTGGCGGTGGCAATATTTTCCGTGGATTAAGGGGAACTGACAAAGGTGTTGACCGTGTTAAGGGCGATTACATGGGCATGTTGGCAACAGTTATTAATGGGCTCGCCATTCAGTCAATTCTCGAAAGTCTGGGGCAGCCAGCAAAACTTCTCACAGCTTTTCGTATGGAACCTGTTGGGGAAGGCTTTAGCAAACAAAAAGCGATTGATTATCTGGATATTGGTAATGTAGTAATTATGACAGGAGGAACCGGGAACCCATATTTTACAACCGATACAGCATCTGCCCTGCGGGCTGTCGAAACCCAAGCAGATGTGATGTTCAAAGGAACCCGCGTTGATGGCGTTTATACTGCTGATCCGGAAAAAGACAAAACTGCAACCAAATTTGATGAAATTTCATTTGATGAAGCCTACAAACGAGGCCTTAATATTATGGATTTGACAGCATTTACACTTTGTAAAGAAAATAAGCTACCTGTTATAGTTTTCGATATGAACAAACCAGGCAATCTGAAAAAGCTTATTTTAGGGGAAAAAATTGGAACTTTAGTAAAATTTTAAATAATTTAGACGCTGATTTTAAAATCTCAGGTTATGAGCGAAGAAGTTTTACTGTATATCGAAGATGCCAAAGATAAAATGACAAAAGCAATTGCGCATCTGGAAAACGAACTTGTGAAAGTCAGGGCTGGAAAGGCCAATCCAAATATGCTTCACGGGGTTGTTGTAGATTATTATGGATCAAAAACGCCACTTAGCCAGGTGTCGAATATTAATACCACCGATGCGCGTACTTTGGTTGTTCAACCCTGGGAAAAAACGATGATCGATCCCATCGAGAAAGCGATTTTTGCTGCCAACCTGGGTTTAACCCCTATTAACAATGGCGATATGATCCGTATCAATGTGCCGGCTCTTACCGAAGAGCGTCGCCACAGCCTCGTTAAAACTGTGAAGCACGAAGGAGAAAATGCCAAAGTCAGCATTCGCAATGCCCGCCGGGAAGCATTAGAAGAAATTAAAAACCTTCAAAAGGAAGGAATCCCTGAAGACGAAATAAAAAAAGCTGAAGAAGAAATGCAGAAAATGACAGATAATTATTCTAAGAAAGTGGACGATGTCCTTCATAGAAAAGAAACAGAAATTATGATTGTCTGATAATAAAGAATCATGAACTACGATTCAAGACTTACTAATAACTAAAAATTATACTATTATTTGTTATTCTGCCCATAATAGGCATTTTTGCCGTGTTTCCTTAAATAATGCTTATCCAATAATGCCTGTTCGATTTGAGCGACATCTTTAAGTTTAAGAGTCCGAAAAGCCATTTTTGCAACTTCTTCTAAGACTACTGCATTATAAACTGCTTCTGAAGGAGAACTGCCCAGGTAAATGGGCCATGACAATTGACCAATACTCCGGGCATTGCCTGGGGACTCAGATTCACAAAAGCTTCAACAATTACATTTCCTGTCTCAGTTTCATAATTTCCTTCTATTTCTTTTTTAGTGAGTTTTCGGGTACATGGTACTTCTCCATAAAAATAATCTGCATGGGTAGTTCCTAATGCCGGAATACCCTGACCTGCCTGTGCCCAACTTACAGCCCATTCAGAGTGTGTATGCACACATCCCATTATTTCTTTAAAGTTTTTGTACAGAACCAGATGTGTGGGAGTGTCTGATGATGGTTTAAATTTTCCTTCAATTATCTTACCTTCTAAGTCAACCACAGTCATATCTTCAGGTTTCAAAACATCGTAACCGATACCACTTGGTTTGATTACAACATATCCTTTCTTTCGGTCAATTCCACTGACATTTCCCCAGGTATAAATTACGAGTCCTCTTTTTACCAACTCAATATTGGCATCAAAGACTTCCTTTTTAAGTTCTTCAAGCATATTTTTATTTTTTGATAATATATCCAAACTCGAATATTAAAATCATTCTAAAACACAAAAAGTAATTAGAAACAAATATAAACTTTTAAGTGTATTTTTTACATCTATAAATTTATTTTTATATATTTGATGTTCATAAAAATATAAGTAAAAGTAAATGAAAAAATACACAATTGGAGTCGATTTTGGAACCGACTCCGTAAGGGCATTAATTGTAGATACAACTAATGGGGACGAAGTATCAAGTTCAGTTTTTGAATATCCAAGATGGAAACAAGGAAAATACTGCAATGCAGCTAAAAATCAGTTCCGTCAGCATCCATTGGATTATATCGAAGGATTGGAAAAATCAATCAAAGATGCATTGCAAAAAGCCCCGAAGGATGTTGCCGATAATGTTGTTGGAATATCTGTAGATACAACTGGCTCTACACCTGTTGCAGTAAATAAATCCGGAGTTCCTTTGTCGCTGACACCTGAATTTGCCGAAAACCCAAATGCAATGTTTGTGCTTTGGAAAGATCACTCTTCAGTTAAAGAAGCCGATGAAATAAATACTATTGCCCGGACATGGGGAGGTAAAGATTTTACAAAATATGTTGGTGGAATATATTCCTCGGAATGGTTTTGGGCTAAAATACTGCATGTTTTGCGCGAGGACAAAAAAGTACGTGAAACGGCCTGGTCGTGGGTTGAACATTGTGACTGGATACCAGCACTTTTAACTGGTAATACCAAACCGGAGGATATAAAAAGAAGCCGTTGTGCAGCCGGGCATAAAGCTATGTGGCATGAAGAATTCAACGGTTTGCCTTCAGAAGAATTTCTTGTAAAACTCGATCCATTATTAAAAGGTATCCGGGCAAGGCTTTTTGATAAAACTTACACTTGCGATGTCAAAGTTGGAAACATGTCAGCAGAATGGGCTAATAAGTTGGGCCTTAAAGAATCTGTTGCAATTGGCGCAGGATCGTTCGATGCGCACCTGGGAGCGCTGGGTGGTGAGATTATTCCATATTACCTGAGCAAAGTAATGGGCACTTCAACATGCGATATGCTTATAGCACCTCTGGATGATATCAATGGCAAGCTTATTCATGGAATTTGCGGCCAGGTTGATGGTTCAATAATTCCGGGCATGATGGGCATGGAAGCAGGACAATCTGCCTTTGGGGATATTTATGCCTGGTTCAGAAAAGTTTTATTATGGCCAACAGAAAATATCCTTTCAAATTCAAAACTTATAGATGCCCCTGCGAAAGAGAAATTAATAATCGAAATAGCCGACAACATTATTCCTTTATTATCTGCTGAAGCAGCAAAAATTGCCCCAGGTGAAACCAGCATAGTTGCGCTCGACTGGATGAATGGCCGTCGCACGCCCGATGCAAACCAAAACCTGAAAGGCGCTTTGGCAGGATTAAGCCTGGGCTCAGATGCCCCCCACATTTTCAGGGCATTGGTAGAAGCTACTGCCTTCGGTGCAAAAAAAATTGTTGACAGGTTTATTGATGAAGGTGTTAAAATAGAAGGTGTAATAGCTTTGGGAGGTGTTGCAAAAAAATCACCGTTTATTATGCAAATAGTTGCCGATGCCCTGGATATGCCTATCAAAGTTGCCCGTTCCGAACAAGCCTGTGCGCTTGGCTCAGCGATGGCAGCGGCCGTAATTGCCGGTGTTTATAACGATATCAAATGGGCACAGAAGCACATGGGTGGCGGATTTGAAAAAACATATACACCCAATGCAAAAAATTCAAAAATTTATAAAGAACTTTATAACAAATATTCCTCTTTAGGCACTATGCTGGAAGAATTCTAAAGTTCAATAATAATTTAAAAAAACACGAATGAAGTATCAATAATTTTGTTTTTCAAGTAGTTTAGTTAACATCATTAAACCTATACACATTTTTCCCCAGAACTGGGGAAAGCAAAGTCCCTCTCCAACTGAAGAGGGATTTAGGGTGAGGTCGATAGAGCAAAATATCTTTAATTAAAGATATGAATCTTACATTATAAATTAACTCAGGATTATTGGCTAAAATTTACCGCTTTAAAAAACAATATTGATTAAAATATAAACTATTGCCATTATGACTAATATTTTCATTATTAAAATACATAATGAAATTAATCTTTGGACAAATAAAACATTACTCTTAATAATTTGCATCATTTTTAGTTTTTGCTTAATCAGAGCTCAGAGCACAATATTTATTGCTGCAAAAAAGAACTTTGATGATGGAAAATACGAGGAATCTAAGAAATTATTCAAAACGATAGGTAAAAATAGCATTGAATATGGCGAAGCCCGCTATTATCTTGGAAAAATTTGCCATTTTAACAGGAAATTTGATGAAGCAATAAATCTGTTTAAGGAAGCAATTGCAGTTAATAATAAAAATGCAGAATACTATTTTTGGTTAGGCAATTCATTGGGTGAAAAAGCCATGATATCGAACCTGGTCGAACAGGCAATTCTTGCCAAACAGATACTTAAAAACTGGGAAATAGGAGCAAAGCTTGATACTGCCCATCAGGGTATTAAATGGGGCCTTTTGAACTTTTACAGTCAGGCGCCTTCGATTATGGGCGGCAATATGGATAAAGCATACAAAGCAGCTGATGATATAAACAAACTAAAATATCCTGACGGGTTTGAAGCCAAAGGTTATGTTTACGAGAGAGATAATAAAAAAGAGGAAGCAGAAAAGTCGTTTAAAGCAGCAATTAAAGCTTCGCCGAAGGAACCGAAATACTGTTATGCCTTAGCCTACTTTTATCTGCGCCAAAATAAAATTGATAATTCTTTAGAATTATTTAATAAAATAATTGAGATAAATCCTCATGATGTAAATGCTTATTATGAAATTGGCCGCATATATTGTTCAGACAAACAAAAGTTTAATTTAGGGAAACCATATTTGATAAGATATCTGCTAATTGCTGATCCCGATAATAAAAACGGGATCAGTAAAGCAAATTATTATCTTGGCAATATTTACAATGCTGAAGGCGATAAGGCAAATGCAAAAAAATGTTATGATAAGGCTTTAACTTTAAACCCGAAATTTACAGAAGCTAAACGTGCAATTGAAAAATTATAAAGAAACTGAATAATAATTTTGATTTACACTTTAGAATTTTCATGCAGCATCCTTTGAAAAAGTTATATCATTTACATTAGACAGAGAGTTATTTATTCAATCGGATATCGTACATTTACTTACAGAAAACGATATTTCATTAAATTTTAAACCATTATAATTATGCCGCTAATGAAAGCAGTTCAGGTAAGTTCGCCTGGAGCAGATTTTGAAATAGTCCGGAAAGAAATTCCTGAACCTGGGAATAATGAAGTTTTAATAAAAGTGGAAGCATGTGGAATATGCCATGGAGATGCCATTTCAAAAGAAGGGCATATGCCGGGTATTCAATATCCAATTACTCCGGGGCACGAAGTGATTGGGATAGTTGAAAAACCCGGGGCATTGGTAAAAAACTGGAAAGCAGGTGAAAGGGTTGGTGTAGGTTGGCGCGGCGGACATTGCAATCAGTGCAGTTCTTGCCTAAAAGGGAATTTCTTGGCGTGCGAAAACCCATTAACTACTGGCATTCACATGGATGGTGGGTATGCCGAATATATGATAGCCCGACCGGAAGTAATGGTAAATATTCCTGATGAACTGAACTCGATAGCCGCTGCGCCACTTTTGTGTGCCGGTCGTACTACCTTTGGGGCATTACAATATAGTGGTGCAAAAGGCGGAGACCTTGTTGCTATTCATGGTTTGGGTGGCCTGGGGCACTTGGCAGTTCAGTATGCAGTCAAATTGGGGTT
>CAVSGB010000151.1:0-12179 GCA_963726845.1 uncultured Bacteroidota bacterium
GCGTCTTCAACGTTTTTAATAAATCCATAACAAGTCCGAAAAACATTGTCCTGATATTTTTCAACAAGCAATCGGAATGAATTTTCATCGCCTTCACAAATTCTTTTTACAAGTTCTATATCATTCATGTAAAAATGGTTCTCAAACCAAAGTTTGAATTTAGACAATAGCGAAAATAATTTCTTGTTTAAGTTATAGCATTTTTATCAAAATTAATCTAATTATGAATTGTTTATAAGCATTAACATTAATAAGCCACATAAAATTAATGTAGTGGTTTGACATTAAATAGAGTTATTAATAACTTTTTATTTGATGTGACCTAATAAATATTTGTGAACATTTTCTGCCATTTTTCGGCCTTCGGCAATTGCATGCACAACAAGAGATGGGCCACGGACAGCATCGCCAGCGGCAAATACCTTTAACAAAGAGGTTGATTTTTCATTTGAAGCTTTTATATTCCCACGTTGATCATATTCAACTCCCAATTCATTTAGCAACCCTTCATGAATGGGACTTACAAATCCCATTGCAAGTAAAACCAAATCAGCATTAATTATTTTTTCACTTTTGGGAACTTCAGTCATGACCAATCGGCCATTATTATCTTTTCCCCATTTTACTTCCATCACTTCAACCTGTTTAACATTGCCACTTTCGCCAATAAAACGTTTTGTTGTCATTGCCCACATTCTTTCGCATCCTTCTTCATGAGAAGTTGAAGTTTTTAATACATAAGGCCAATAGGGCCAGGGATTATCAGCAGCCCTTATTTCTGCCGGTCTTGGCATTATTTCAATTTGTGTTACACATTTTGCCCTGTGCCGGTTCGAAGTACCAACACAATCAGAGCCAGTATCCCCACCACCTATTACCAATACATTTTTGTCTTTTGCGAATATCCTTCTTCATTAGAAAATTCAACACCACGAACGACTCTGTTTTGCTGGGAAAGAAAATCCATAGCAAAATGTATCCCATTTAATTCCCTTCCCGGAACATTCAAATCTCTTGGCTTCATTGCGCCAATTGACAAACATATCGCATCAAAATTTTTAAGTAATTCTTTACCTTTGATATCTATGCCAACATGGATGTTTGTTTTCACAATCAGAACCTTCGGCTACCATCAAATCTAGCCGGCGATCAATGACAGTCTTGCTTAGTTTGAAATCGGGGATACCAAACCGGAGAAGTCCGCCAATAGCCTCATCTTTTTCGAAAAGTGTTACGGAATGTCCCCATTTATTTAATAAATCGGCTGCTGCCATCCCGGAAAGCCGGAACCGATAACTGCAACCTTTTTACCAGTTCTCTTTTTAGGAGGATTTGGCTTAATATATCCTAAATTGAACCCTTTTTCAACTGTTGCACATTCATTTTCACGGATTGTTACCGGTTCTTCATGGATATTCAGTACACAACCTTTTTCGCATGGCGCCGGACAAATCCTGCCGGTAAATTCCGGAAAATTATTTGTCGATTGAAGGATATCAATAGCTTCTTTCCAGTCGCCCTTGTAAATTGCATCCTGAAATTCAGGCATGGTATTGCTGACCGGGCATGACCATTGACAAAATGGAATGCCGCAATCCATACACCTTGCAGCCTGTTGTTGGCGATCAGCATCGTTCAATGTTTGTTCAACTTCGCTAAAGTCTTCCAATCGCTCGTAAACCGGTCTGTTACCAGCTTCGACTCTTGGTATTGTCATAAATCCTTTTGGATTTCCCATTTTTGAAATTTATTTTATAGTTATTCTTACAGTCTTGATTTCTCTTAACCAATATTTATTTTTATTTCCTGCATCCGGTTTTTCTGACTTTTGATTCTTGATTCTTGATTCTAAAATTAATATTGCCTTTGTGGTTCATCTTCTGTTGCAGCAATTTTTTCCTTTAAAGCCTGAAGTTTTAATTCTTCCATCACTTTCTTGTATTCAAAAGGAATTACCTTGACAAACCTGGGTTGATATTCTTCCCAATTGGTAAGGATTTTTTCAGCAACAGAACTGTTTGTATAATAAAGGTGGCTGCTGATAAGTTTCTGAACTTCCTTTATATCATCGATATTATCGAGTGGAGAAGTTTCGACCAGGCCTTTATTACAGAAATAATCGAAATTCCCTTCCATATCCAACACATAAGCGATTCCTCCACTCATGCCGGCAGCAAAATTTCTCCCTGTTTTACCCAGGATTACTGTCCGGCCACCTGTCATATATTCACAACAGTGATCGCCCACGCCTTCAACAACAGCAAGAGCACCAGAGTTTCGCACGCAGAAACGCTCGCCGGCTATTCCACGAATGTAAACTTCACCGCTTGTGGCACCATATAAAAGCGTATTTCCAACGATAATATTTTCTTCAGGTTTAAAGGTTACACCGGAAGGTGGAACAACAATTATTTTACCACCACAAATACCTTTCCCGAGATAATCGTTTGAATCCCCTTCGAGCCTGAAAGTAATTCCTTTCGTAATAAATGCACCAAAACTCTGCCCGGCTGACCCATGGAAACGCGCATTAATACTATCCTCAGGAAGTCCATCATCGGCATAAATTCTGGCAATTTCCCCAGAAAGCATCGCACCTACAGTTCTGTCGACATTTGTTATTGGTTTTGCAATCCAGACTTTCTCCTTATTTTTAATTGCCGAAATCGACTGTTTAATCAATTCATAATCCAATTGCTGTTCAATACCATGATTTTGGGAGGTTACGCAATGTAAAGGATATTTCTTAGCTTCTTCGGGTACATACATTAATTTAGAAACATCGACTTTTTTAGCTTTCCAATGGTCAGGGAAACTTCTTGCAGTCAATAAATCAGCCCTACCAACAAGGTCATCGAACTTTGAAATCCCTATTTCAGCCATAATCTCACGAATTTCCTGTGAAAGGAAACTAAAATAATTAATGAGATATTCGGATTTACCGACAAACCGTTTTCTTAATTGCTCATCCTGGGTTGCAACACCAACAGGGCAAGTATTTACATGACATTTACGCATCATAATACATCCAAGTACAATAAGTGCTGTGGTGGCGAAAGCAAATTCTTCAGCTCCCAGCATTGCCCCTAAAACTACATCCCTGCCAGTTTTAAACTGCCCATCGGTTTGCAGGCGAACTCGGCCACGCAAATTATTCATTACCAATGTTTGGTGTGCTTCTGAAATGCCCATTTCCATCGGAAGTCCTGCATGTTTAATAGAACTAATAGGCGATGCACCGGTACCACCTTCGCAACCGCTAATGATAATTACATCTGCCTTAGCTTTTGCAACGCCAGCAGCAACAGTTCCAACTCCATCTTCAGCTACTAATTTAACACTGATTTTTGCTCTCGGGTTAATACATTTCAAATCAAAAATTAATTGTTTCAGATCTTCAATTGAATAAATATCATGATGTGGAGGAGGCGAAATAAGTGTAATTCCAGGTGTTGAATGACGAAGTTTGGCAATAATTTTATTTACTTTTAACCCGGGCAACTGTCCACCTTCGCCTGGTTTAGCCCCCTGGGCCATTTTTATCTGTAACTCGTCGGCATTTATAAGATAGTTTGCAGTAACACCAAACCGCCCTGAAGCAACTTGCTTCACTGCACTACGGAGCATCCGTCCATCAGGTTGGATTTTAAACCTTTCACTATCTTCACCACCTTCACCGGTATTGGATTTTCCCCCAATCGTGTTCATGGCATTTGCCATTGCCTCATGTGCTTCTTTACTAATAGACCCATAACTCATTGCCCCGGTTATGAACCGTTTCATAATCTCTGATGCCGGTTCTACTTTTTCGATAGGGATAGGTTTTTTCTTATAGTCTAAAAATCCACGCAGGAAAATAGGTGTTTGATTATGTTTATTTACAAAAGAAGTGAATTCTTTAAATTTTGCATAATTATTGGTTTTTGTCGACCATTGCAAAAGCGCAATTGCTTCCGGGTCCCAACCATGAATTTCACCATCGCGGCGATACTGATAAAAACCAAAAGTTTTTGGCGAGCCGTTAAGTCCTTCATTAAAGTATTCGTTATGAAGATAACTTGCTTCAATTTGCATTTCCTCAAAACCAATTCCTCCGATGCGTGAAGAAGTCCCTACAAAATATTTTTTAATCACTTCGTCGCCTATTCCAACTGCTTCAAAAATTTGTGCCCCATGATAGCTGCGGAGTGTAGAAATTCCCATTTTTGAAAGAATTTTCAGCAACCCTGCATCTATTGCTTTAATATATTGTTCGCGCGCCTTGACATAATCTAATTGAATTTTACCTTGCTGACAAATGTCAGAAAGAATTGCAAATGCTCCATAAGGATTAATAACACTGGCACCATATCCGCATAAACAGGCAAAATGATGAACTTCCCTGGGTTCAGCGCTTTCAATAATTAGTCCAACCTGCATCCTCTTTTTTGCATTTATAAGGTGATGATGCACAGCTGCAGTAGCGAGTAAGGATGGAACCGGTGCATAGTCCTTATTTATTCCGCGATCGCTGAGAATAATATAATTTGTTCCATCATCAACGGCTTTTTCAGCATCTGAACATAATTTTGCAACGGCCTTTTCCAAAGCATCTTTTCCGCCATTAACCGGGAAAAGCATTTCCAGAGTACAATGTTTAAAACCTTCCTCGTTCAGGTTCTTTAGCTTTGCCAAATCTGTATTGGTAACTATAGGCGTTTTAAACTTAATAGATTTGCAATGCGAAGGATGATCGACCAATACATTTTTCGAAACTGAACCAATATAATTTGATAATGACATTACAAGTCCTTCACGAATTGGGTCAATTGGCGGGTTTGTAACCTGTGCAAATAATTGCTTAAAGTAATTGAACAACCTGTAAGGGCGATATGATAAAACGGCAAGTGGTGTATCGTTGCCCATCGAACCGGTAGGTTCATAACCTTCTTTGGCCATAGGGACAATGATGCTTTCAACGTCTTCTTTCGTATAACCAAATACTTTCATGTATTTTGGAAGTTCTTCGCCCAATTCCGAAGGGACACGTTGTTTAACTTCAATTTTAGAAAGCTCTAGCTTGCTGTCGATAAGCCATTGCTGATATGGGTTCATCTTAGCCATTTGAGCTTTCAATTCGGCATCAGGTATTATTATTCCCAGCTTTGTATCGACTAAAAGAATCTTACCCGGGCGCTGGCGGCCTTTCTCTTTAATTTGTTCTGGAGGAAATACCTGGCATCCAACTTCAGAACCCATTGCAATAATATCGTCTTTGGTAATAATATATCTCGAAGGACGAAGCCCGTTGCGGTCGAGTGTTCCTCCGACAAAACGGCCATCGCTGAAAACTATCGAAGCCGGTCCATCCCATGGCTCCATAATAGTACTGTAAAATTCGTAGAAAGCCTTTAAACTATCCGGAATTGGATTTTTTGAATTCCATGATTCCGGAATTAACATTGCCAGGGCATGAGGCAGGCTCCTTCCAGTGAGGTGAAGAAACTCCAGTGCATTATCCAATGATGCAGAATCGCTTTTTCCGGGTTCAATTATAGGAAAAAGCTTTTGCAGATCTTTTCCAAACAGGTTCTGTTTTTAAAAGGCCTTCACGCGCTTTCATCCAGTTACGGTTACCTTTTATAGTATTAATTTCGCCATTATGCGAAAGATACCTGAAAGGCTGCGCCAAATCCCAGGTAGGAAATGTATTGGTACTGAAGCGCGAATGAATCATTGCAATTGCACTAATCATTGTTGTATCACTTAGGTCCGGGAAATAATCTTTTACCTGAATCGGTGTTAACATCCCTTTATAGATAAGGACCTTGGTCGATAAACTTGGAAAATAAAAAGCTTCTTTGTTTTGAATGGCAGAATTCCTGACCTGATTTTCGCTGAGTTTTCTGACAATGTAAAGTTTTCTTTCCAGTTCGTCCTGTTCTAATTTCCCGGTAATAAAAACCTGTTTCATGGCAGGTTCATTACCTCGTGCAATTTCTCCCAAACATAATGTATTGACTGGCAGCTCCCGGTATGCAATTATTGAAAGGCCTTCCTGGATAACTATATCCTCAAAAATTTTTAAACATTTTTCAGCTTCTTTTTGATCTTTTGGAAGGAAAACTATACCAGCTCCATATTGACCTTGAGAAGGCAAATTTATTCCTTTGCCAATAAAAAATTCATGAGGCATTTGCATCTGGATACCAGCTCCATCACCTGTCACATTATCAGCACTCTCAGCCCCTCGATGGGTCATGTTAATCAATACATCTAAGCCGCGTCGAACAATCTCATGTGATTTCTGTCCTTTAATATGTGCTACAAATCCAATCCCACAAGAGTCGTGTTCATTTTCGGGATGATACATTCCCTGGGCTTTAGGCAATCCTTTTTGCATACTAAATATATTTAATAAGCCCCACCCCAACCCTCCCCGAAAGGGAGGGAGAAAGAAAGGCAGTTAATATTAATTACTATTTATAAGAACTTCTGAAAGAACTCTCTTTTTTAAGCCCCTCCTTTGGAGGGGTTGGGGAGGCCTCAATGTTAAAACAATTCAGCCGTTCCCTTTGTGCGAGAACGGCTGATTTTTATTTTTTGGAATAACCTTTATTTCTCACACTGTTTGTAAGTTCTTCTTATTGTCCCTCTTTACTATATATTCTTTTCTAAACATTATTCTTTTTTAAATCTTGGCAAAGATAGTATAATACATTTTAAATATTAAAAATTGAAACGAAAAAAATTGCAAATTTTTTTCGTTTCCAATTATTTTGTGTCAATCTGAAACCTGATTGGTTATTTTCAGCAGTTTAAAAAGCCAAAAGAATAAGTAAATTGTATGTTTAAAAAATTAAAAATCAATAGTATTTGAGAAAAATATCAGGACTAAAGTCCTTCAGATTGTTACATTAACTAACCCCAGCCTTAAGGCTGGGGTTAGTTAATGTCCTAATATAGTTTGACTTTAGCCCTGATGGATATTTTTATTTCGGTAGCAAGTGATTTAAAATATAAATAATGTTGAAATATTGCTTGACCAAAATTGTATTTGCTCTTAAAAGTTAAAAAACAAAGAATGCAACTAAAACACAAATGCCCAAAAATTAACAAAAGGCTGATAATTAGTGTCCTGATTTTGGTGTATGGCGAAGCCCTCAACGAAGCTAAATTTGGTGCTTTAGTGGCTATAAAAGACTTTTTGGGTGCACTCAAAATTAAATTTTAATGAGATTTTCTAAATTTATTTTTCATTCTCAAATCCTAAAACTCATTTTTTGTTTACTAAGCTAATTATGCTATTTTTGAAAGTGAAGAATAACAGGGAAAATATAAATGCCATTAGTTAATTCAATATTAAAATCTTTCTTTAATAGACGGTTACACGAGATTGATTATTTTGCAAAAAATCCTGTCGGGACGCAGGAATCACAATTAAAAACATTATTGCTAAAAGCCATGAACACTGAATTTGGCAGGCAATATAGTTTTTCTGATATAAAAAATTTTGAAGATTATCGTAAAAAAGTCCCATTGCAAAAGTATGAGGAATTAAGTAAAATAATTGACCGCATCCGCAAAGGTGAACAAAATATTCTTTGGCCCGAAAAGATTATCTGGTTTGCCAAATCATCTGGCACTACAAACGACAAAAGTAAATTTATTCCTGTAAGCAGGGAATCACTTTATAAATGTCACTACCAGGGTGGTAAAGACTCGATGGCCATTTTTAACCGAAATTTTCCAAATAACAGGGTATTTACCGGAAAAACACTGACTTTAGGTGGCAGCCATCAAATAGACAATTTCGGCTATGCCCATAGCGGGGCCTTTCCGCGATTATGTTACAAAATATACCAATTTGGTATGATTTTTTAAGGTGCCCCTAAAGTTAAAATCGCTTTAATATCAAAGTGGGAAGAAAAGCTCGAAAAACTAGCCAGGGTTACAATAAAGCAGAATATTACTGCTATTGCCGGTGTACCGTCATGGAACTTAGTAATGCTTAAATATATACTTGAAATTACCGGTAAAAAAACTTTACCAGAAGTGTGGCCCAACATAGAACTTTTTTTACACGGAGGGGTAAATTTTGAACCTTACAGGGAGCAATACAAGCGTATTATACCTTCAAAAAAAATGCATTATGTTGAAACATATAATGCTTCAGAAGGATTCTTTGCTATTCAAAATGAACCATCTGATCAAAGTATGCTTTTAATGCTTGACTATGGTATTTTTTACGAATTTATCCCGATGGATACTTATTATGGGAAAATACCTGTGACCGTTAATATTGGCGAAGTAAAAACCGGAATTAACTACGCAATTGTTATTTCGACTAATGGAGGATTGTGGCGCTATATTCCGGGAGATACAATAATGTTTACTTCTTTATATCCGCATAAAATTTTAGTTACCGGCAGAACAAGACATTTTATAAATGCTTTTGGTGAAGAAGTCATTATCGATAATGCAGAAAAAGCATTGATGATTGCTTGTAAAGCTACAGGAGCATTGATTCACGAATATACTGCTGCACCGGTATATATGGATGAAAAAATAAATGGCAAACATGAATGGCTCATCGAATTTGAAAAACAACCTGATAGTTTAGATAATTTTACTTTAATCCTCGATAAGTCCTTAATGAACATTAACTCAGATTATGAAGCAAAAAGGTATAATAGCATAACTCTTGAATTACCTGTTGTAAGATCGATGAAAAAAGGGACATTTTATAAATGGTTCACTCAAAAAGGCAAGTTGGGTGGCCAGAATAAAATTCCCAGGCTTTCGAATGACAGGAAATATGTTGATGAATTATTGATGGTGCAAAGTACGATTTGAAACAAACTTCTTTTCGCATATCAATAAATTTAATTAGTTTTAATATTCCAATTTAATTTTTAGCAAGCCAGTAAAAATGGTTCATTTAACATGTTTATAATAAAGACTTGGCAGTTGTTTGGGATTAACAAAGAATTTTAACACAGAGTATAATTCAAGTATTATTTGAAAAGTTATTGAAACTATATTTTAAAAGTTATTTATTATGTTCAAAATATTGAGAATGCACTGGGAACACAGAGCAAAAAATCGCAAGCGATTTTTCAAATCTCTGTGGCCTCTTTGTTTTCTTTGTTTTCAAAAGCTCAATCAAAGCTTTTATTTTAAATGTATGATACGGTAAATTAAAAGAAAGGCTATTTCTCTGTGCTGAATTTGTTAAGAATTCAAAAACAGTCCTCTTATAGAAAATATTTAATAAACCCTAAAACTATTTTAATATTATGCATATTGCAATTGCGGGAAATATAGGATCCGGAAAGACTTCATTGACAGAGTTGCTTGCCAAAAATTATGGATGGCACGCGCACTATGAAAATGTAGACAACAACCCTTATTTAACAGATTTTTATGAAGATATGCAACGTTGGTTTTTTAACCTTCAGGTATATTTTGTAAAGAACCGTTTTGAGCAGATTCTAAAAATCCATCAATCCGATGATACGGTTATTCAGGATAGGACCATATATGAAGATGCATATATTTTTGCACCTAACCTGCATACAATGGGTTTGATGTCAACCCGCGATTTTGAAACATATTCCGGTTTGTTCAGGCAAATGACTTCAGTTGTTAGGCCTCCTGAATTGCTTATTTATTTAAGGGCTACTGTTCCAACCCTGGCCACCAGATCCAAAAACGAGGCCGCAAATATGAAGCTTCCATACGGTTGGATTATCTTCAGCGTTTAAATGAAAGGTATGAAGCATGGGCTGAAAAATATAACCTGGGCAAAATTTTGATTATTGATGTAGATACTTACAATTTTGTTGAAAATACGGAAGACTTGGGTTACGTTATCGATAAAATCAATGCCGAGTTGCACGGGCTATTTTAAATTGTCTTTCAAAAACGTTACTATCCTTTCACAAGCTTTTCCATCCCCATAAGGGTTCATAGCTTTAGCCATGGAATTGTATTCTTTTTCCGAAGTCGCAAGCATCTTCAGATTGGTATAAATAACACCTTCATCTGTACCCACTAACTTCACAGTTCCTGCATCTAAAGCTTCAGGACGTTCTGTTGTATCGCGCATAACAAGTACCGGTTTGCCCAAACTTGGGGCTTCTTCCTGTATTCCTCCGCTATCCGTCAGAACAATATGCGATTTCTCCATCAAATAAAGAAAGGATAAATATTCCTGTGGTGGAATAAGTGAAATATTTGAAACAGATTTTAAAATTTCATACACCGGATTCTGTACATTCGGGTTTAAATGAACCGGATAAATTACTCGATATTCAGGAAAACCGGCTGCAAATTTTTTTAATGCAGAACATATATTAAGAAATCCTTCGCCAAAATTTTCGCGACGATGACCGGTAACAAGCACCAGTTTTTTTTTGCCCCCTGATATTTCATCAATATCGCTAATGCCAAGTGATTTGTAATCAGAAATAATTTTTTCGATAATCTCTTTCCTGCTTTTTAGTTTTTTTAATGCAAGAAATAATGCATCGATTACAGTATTACCGGTTATCAGGACCTTATTTGAATCAATATTTTCATCGATAAGATTTTGCTTTGCTTTCAGAGTTGGGGCAAAATGCCAGTTTGAAATCCTGCCGGTAATCTGACGGTTCATTTCTTCAGGCCAGGGAGAATAAATATTATTGGTCCTGAGACCGGCCTCGACATGCCCGACTGATACCCGATTATAAAAGGAAGCCAAAGCTGCCATGGAACTTGTTGTTGTGTCCCCATGGACAAGCACAAGATCGGGCTTAAAATCATTAAGTACCTGCCGCATGTTTAAAATAATCCGCGAAGTAAGATCAAAAAGGTCCTGGTCCGGCTGCATTAAATTTAAATCATAATCAGGGACAATTTCAAAAATATTTAGCACCTGATCGAGCATTTCCCGATGCTGCGCAGTTATACAAACTTTTGTAATAAAGTTTTCTGATTGTTCTTTCAATTTTAATACCAATGGTGCCATTTTAATGGCTTCAGGCCTTGTACCAAAAACTATAAGAATCTTTTTCATTGTTTACTTTCTAACTCCGCAAAAATCAAGTTCAACTTTTGTTGCATCCACTGGCAAAGATTTAAATTCTTTGTGCGCAACCAAAAATACAATTATGTCTGCAGAACGGTATGCATCAGTAAAATCAGTTAAAGAAAAACCGGAATGTTTCTTAACATTGGGTTCAACAACAAAAACATTTCCTTTGTAACTCTTTGTAAAATGTTCAGCTACTTCGATTGCCGGTGATTCGCGCAGGTCATCGATATCGGGTTTAAAAGCAAGCCCCATGAAAGCAATCGCCGGGCTTCCTTTAAATGAAGAAATTGCAGAATTAATTTTTTCAATTACCCATTGTGTTTTAAATAAATTCCTTTCACGGGCATTTCTAATCATTATTGCTTCATCTTTATAATCAGAAACAATAAACCAGGGGTCTACAGCAATACAATGTCCCCCAACCCCGGTACCCGGTTGAAGAATTTTAACCCTGGGATGTTTGTTGGCCAGCGAAATAAGCTCCCAGACATTTATCCCGGCTTTATCGCAAATAATAGACAGTTCATTTGCAAAAGCTATGTTGAGGTCGCGGAAAGAGTTTTCCGTAAGTTTGCACATCTCGGCAGTCCTGGCATTGGTTTGGTGTAATTCGCCTTTTACAAACTGCCTGTAAAATTCACACGCACGGGCAGTTGAATAATCATCAATGCCGCCGATAACCCTGTCGTTGTTTACCAGCTCGTGGATCACATTTCCGGGTAATACGCGTTCCGGACAATAGGCAATTGCAATTTTGTTATTTAACTCCGGCCGTTTTTCGAAGATTAAACCGGCCATTTTATCTGTTGTACCGATTGGGCTGGTAGATTCGAGAATGTAAATGTCACCTTCCTTTAAAAACGGTATGATCGAAATAGTTGCCTTTTCAACAAAACTTATATCCGGTTCATGGTTGCCTTTAAAAGGCGTAGGCACAGCAATAACAAATACATCGGCATTGATAGGTTTTGTCGATGCTTTGAGCATTTGTTTATCAACCACAGATTTTACAAGACCCTCCAATTCAGGTTCAACAATATGTATCTTACCTTTATTTATAGTATTTACAATAACCCCGTTTATATCGATACCTGTTACCAAAAGGTTATTTTTTGCTATT
>CAVSGB010000152.1:0-37473 GCA_963726845.1 uncultured Bacteroidota bacterium
GTATAGGTATCGGCTGGCAGGTTGGTTACTATTGCTGTTGTGCCTGCTACAGTGCCGGTTGAATTTTTCCATGAATAGGTCACCGTGCCCACTGAATTGGTCACTGTCCCGGCTGTTACTGTCCCCGTGCTTGCACCGTAACATGCCGCATCGGCCTTTGACGATGCCCCGAGCGTTAATGCACCGGCTGGCTGGCCAATGGCAATGCTATTGCCCTGGCTGGAGCAATTGTCGGTCACGGTCAATGTATAGGTATCGGCTGGCAGGTTGGTTACTGTTGCTGTTATGCCTGCTACCGTGCCGGTTGAATTTTTCCATGAATAGGCTACCGTGCCCACTGAATTGGTCACTGTACCGGCTGTTACTGTCCCCGTGCTTGCCCCGTAACATGCTGCATCGGCCTTTGACGATGCCCCGAGCGTCAATGCACCGGCTGGCTGGCCAATAATCACGCTGTTGCCCTGGCTTGAGCAATTGTCGGTCACGGTCAATGTATAGGTATCGGCTGGCAGGTTGGTTACTGTTGCTGTTATGCCTGCTACCGTACCGGTTGAATTTTTCCATGAATAGGCTACAGTGCCCACTGAACTGGTCACTGTCCCGGCTGTTACTGTCCCTGTGCTTGCCCCGTAACATGCCGCATCGGTCTTTGACGATGCACCTAAAGCCATCTCTGATGGAGGCTGTGCAATGACTGTCAAACTGGTCGATGACGATACACAGCCTGCGATGCTCTTTGCCGTCACGGTATAATTCCCGCTCGCTACCCCGGTAAATATCCCTGTTGTATTGCTGTAGTCTGTCCCGTTGATGCTGTATGTCATCCCTGTTCCTGTCGGCGCTGTGATGGTTATTGTGCCTGTGGATGTGCTACATGTCGGCTGTGCCGTTACACTGGCTGTCGGCGCTGATGGCAAAGAATTTACTGTTACCACAACTGATGCAATGGCATAACCTCCCAGACTTGTAGTCCCTTTAATATAATATGTTCCTGTTGTAACAGTTGTTGGCGTTGCTAAAGGTGTAGTTGCACCGGAATTTGTCCAATATGTAAATGTTAGACCTGCTGTTGAACCAGAAGTCACAGCTGGCAAAGTTAAATTGACAGTTGATGGTGAACATACCGCCACAGGATTCGTAACGGTCAATATTGGTATTGGATTGATAGTACAATTGGCCGAATTGTTACCTGAATTTAAATCTGCAGTAGTAGCGCTAACTGTTGCAGAATTTATATAATTACCTGAATTATTAACCTTTGCTGTTATTATCAAAGTATCTGATGCGCCATTTGCTAAATTACCAATTGTCCAAACACCTGTACCAGATATATAATCGCTCCCGCCATCATCGGATACATAAATATAGCCTGATGGCAATAAATCCGTTACACTCACACGAGTGGCATCGCTAAGTCCATTATTGATTACAATCAGGGTAAACATCACATTGTTACCCAATACCGGAGAAGAGTTATTTACTGAATTGGTAATAGCCAAATCTGCCTGTGGAACCGTGACTGTTGGTGTAATACTCATTGAATTATTCGAGCCATCCGGATCTGGCTGATCTGTTGTTCCAATTGTTGCTATATTGGTATAATTTCCTGAAGCATTAACTATTGCAGTAATTGTCAGGGTTTTACTTCCATTTTTGACCAGTGAACCTATTGTCCATACGCCAGTACCAGAGCTATAGGTACCAGATCCATTGTCTGAGAAGTAAGTATAACCTGCAGGTAAAATGTCTGTCACTTTGACATTAGTTGCTGTGTTTCGCCCATTATTGTTTGTTGCCGTCAATGTAAACACAACATAACTTCCAACATAAGGTGAAGTGTTGCTGATTGCGTTTACAATTTTTAAATCCGCTTCAGCTCCCGGAATAACTGACACCGATGAAGTATTGTTCACCAGATTTGGATCAGCAGTTGAACTGCTTACGTTAGAAATATTGGTGTAATTACCTGAAGTTTGAACAATTGCTGTTATATTTAGAGTTTTTGTTGCCGAATCAGCCAAACTTCCAATGTTCCATGTACCAGTCACGGAATTATATGCTCCCGCTCCATCATCAGAGAAATAAATATAACCACTGGGCAATAAGTCGCTTGCACTTATTCCAGTTGCATTACTTGGGCCATTGTTGGTTACTGCCATAACAAATTTCACATTACTTCCTATATTTTGTGAGGGATGATCGACAGTAGTGTTGATGCTAATATCAGCCATAGGAACAGGAATTGTAGACACAGTTGCTGTATTATTAAGAAGGTTGGGATCCGGTTGTAAATTAGTACTGGCTATAGTTGCCGTATTTGAATAACTACCTGTAGCATTCACTTTTGCAGTTATTTTTAAAGTTGCAATTGATCCATTGAGCATATTGCCTATAGTCCAAATACCTGAATTTGAGTTGTAAGCATTTAATCCATTATCAGAAACATAAGAATAGCCGGCAGGCAAAATATCTGTAACTTTAACACCCATACCCAAATTGGCACCATGATTTGTAGCTGTTAATGTAAAGACAACATTTCCTCCAACATTGGGTGTTGGGTTGTCAACAGTATTTGAAATTTCCATGTCTGCTTGTCCGTCAACTGAAATTGAAACAGTTGTACTGCTGCATATACCAGAATTGGGTACTGCCAGACAAACTTCATAAGTAAAGTTGTCATCACCAAAAAATCCAGTTGTTGGATTATAAGTAAAAGTACCATCTGAGTTGAAAACGACACTACCATAAGTTGGATCACTTAGTTTTGTGAATGTGGAACCAGATGCATAAATGTCATTGGTCTTAACATCACCTGAAACTGCAGTATTCAGGGGTGTCCCAATTGCATCTGCAATAGCGTCCGGACCTACTGTTATTGAAAAAGTACCAGTGCTGCTTAATCCTGAAATATCAAAAACTTCATAACTAAGTGAGAATGTGCCTGCATAACCAACTTTTGGAATAAATGTAAAAGTGCCATCGTAATTAGTTCCCCAATTTAAAGTCCCTTTCTCCTGAGTTGGTATAGTTTTAATAAAGAATTGCATACTTGAACCAGGGTAGGAAGCGGAGTCGGGATCGTAATCGTTTGTAGCTACATTTCCATTTAAAGTAGCATTATAAGGCGTATGAAAAGCGTCATTCACTGCTACCGGCGCTAAACAACTTTTTGATTTTACAGTATCTTTGCCGATCGCTGTACAGCCATTTACATCCTTGACAATTACTGAATATACACCGATATCTAAACCAGTTAAAGATTGCGAAGATGAACCATTACCCCATAAAAATGTGTAGGGTTGTACACCGCCATTAGCAATAGCATATGCTGAACCATCAGTATCCAAACATCCTTTTGGATAGGCAGTTACAGAAACGTTAAGGGCTGGGGCAGTACCCACAGTTACAGGTAAAACTGCTGAACAACCAATATGATCTGTCACTGTTACTGTATAAGTATTGGCGGCTAAGCCAGTTGGATCTTGTATTGTCTGTGTTGTATTTGTCCATGAATAGGAAAATGGCCCGACACCGTTAACAACACTTAGGTCAATTGCACCTGTAGAGGTTCCGCAAGAGGAAGACTGTGTTACGTTAGGATACAATTCAATCTGAGTGGATGGTTGGTTTACTGTGGCAATGGTACCTGCAGTACAACCGTTTTTATCGGTTGCCGTAAGATTATAACTTCCAGCTGCAAGACTATTGATTGTCGCAGAATTTGCGCTATTAAACCAGGAATAAGATATTGGTGCAGTCCCACCTGATGCACTGGCTGTAATACTTCCTGTACTGTCATTCATACAAATTACATCAACTGGAGTTGCATTGACTGTCAATGCTGCTGCCGGTTCCGTTAGCGGCGCGGAACTTAAGTTTGAAGTGCAGGAATTTGCATCCGTTACTGTAACGGAATAAGTTCCTGCCGGTATGTTACTTATATCCTGGGATGTTGAAGAGAATGAACCTGGCCCCGTCCAGGCAAATGAATATGGGAACGTTCCACCTGAAACAGAAAGAACAACATTACCGTCGCTTCCTCCATGACAGGAAATATTTTTATTTGTCATTGACAATAACAATGCTGGGGTTTGATTAATTGTAAAACTTGTAGTAGCAGAACTACAACTGTTAGCGTCTTTTACAGTCACTGTAAAGGAGCCGGCAGACAATCCGCTGCGATCTTTTGTAGTAATGCCGCTTCCCCAATCGTAAGTATAAGAACCCGTTCCTCCGGCGGCTGTTATAGTTACTGCTCCGGTAGATGACCCATTGCATAATACATTGGTTACCGAACCTGAAACAGAGATTGCTGAAGGCTGAGTAATTGTAGTGCTAGTAGTAGTTGTACACAAGTTTGCATCTTTAATTGTGACAGAATACAAACCTGAAGCCAAACCGGTAGCTGTAGCAGAAGCTTGATTAGATGCTGCTGCATCCCATGTAAATGTATAAGGGCTTGTTCCCCCGGCTCCGGCTACCGTTGCAGTACCATCAATGCCTGCATTGCAAGATACGTTTGTCTGACTCAATATTGTTGCACTTAAAGCGACTGGCTCGGCAATGATAACTGTTGTCGTTGCTGTACAACCATTTGCATCCGTAACAATAATTGTATACGAACCTGCGAATAAACCCGATAAATCTTTTGTGGTTGCCCCGTTACTCCATTTATAACTATAGCCTGAAGTACCACCTATTACTGTCAGGGTTATAGTCCCATTAAATCCACCCTTGCAACTTACATCTGTTTTAGAAGTTGTCAATGAAAGCATTGCCGGTTGAGATACTATACCTGAACTGGTTGTTGTACAACTATTGGCATCAGTAATAGTAACACTATATGTATTGGCTGTTAATCCTGATATATTTTGCGTTGTAGCTGCATTTGACCATAAATATGAATAAGGAAGCGTACCTCCTGAAACTGTCAGATTAACAATTCCTGTTGCATTGCCATTGCAGTCAACATTTGTTGCAACTATGCTTGCACTGAGTGCAGAGGCAGGTTGCGTGAGAGTGTAAGTGCCGGAAGCTGAACAGCCTTTACTATCGGTTACATTTAAAGTGTATGCACCTGCATTAAGGCCGCTAATATTTGAAGTTGTTGCATTATAACCTGATGGGCCTGCCCAAGAATAAGAATACCCGGCAGTCCCACCCGTTACTGTAGTTGAAATTGCCCCGGAACTTCCGCCGTAGCAATTTACATTTGTAAGTACCTTATCCAATTGAAGCGCATTGGGTTGCGTAACCGTTGCAGATAAAGTGCCAGTACATAAGGTGGCATCACTAATAACTACATTATAAGTTCCTGCTGCAATCCCAGAAATATTTTGTGTTGTTGCACCGTTTGACCATAAATAAGTGTATGGGGCAGTCCCTCCTGAAGGAGTATTTAAAGTAATAGCCCCGGTACTATTCCCATTACAATCAACATTGGTAATTGATGCTACCGTGGTTGACGGGCATCCGGTATTGCTTACTGATGTTGTGAAAGGAGCCGAGCATCCTTCATGGTTGGTCACAGTTATGGTATAGTTCCCTGCTGATAGTGAACTTATGTTTTGTGTAGTTGCGCCATTGTTCCATGAATAAGTATATGGAGCCGTTCCACCAGTAGGGCTATTGATTGTGATTGCACCGGTTGACAGGCCACAAGCTGTAGCAGGTGTTATAGTATTAAATGAGGTTGAAGGAACTGTATTTAAATTGACTACTACATTACCCGAGGCTGAACAGCCTTTATTGTCGGTCGCTGTCACTGTGTAGGTGCCACTATTTCCTACTCCTGCATTATAAATAACCGGGTTTGCGTTTGATGAAGTAAATGAATTTGGCCCTGTCCAGGAATAGCTTATTCCGCCACCCGCAGACAGTTGCAAATTGCTGCCCAAACATGCTGAACCTAAAATAGCCGCTGTTGCTGCCGGTGCGTTGACATATATCAATTGCGATGTTTTTGAGCTCGTGGTGCACGAATTTTGCGTTTGTGCATAAATCCAATATGCACCTGGAGTTACTCCAGAGAAATTTACTGATATTGAAGCAGTATTACTTGCGCCATTAATAGTAGCGCCTGTTGGTAAAGTCCAAATATAGGTGCTGGTTGGGTCGGATCAGGGGTTACTGAGAAAACTTTTGCCATGTTTGATTGACAAACATTCACACCATTACAACCAGAAGCTGCACTTAAAGGAATATCACCCGAGGGTTTTGTACAATTATTGGCATCGGTTATAGTTAAATTATAGGTTCCGGCAATAACACCTGTTCTGTTAGCTGCATTATTTGTGCCGGGAATATCTGACCAATCATAACTATAAGGTGCAACGCCTCCACCAGCCGTGGGGGTCAAACTACCATTTGAAAAACAGGTAGGATCTATTGTTGCTACCGACAAAGTTAATGCTGTCGGCTGGTTTATTGTATAGCTGCCCAAAGCTTTAAAACATGTTGTTGTGACAGCGTCCCTTATTTGCATTGCATAGGTTCCTGCAGCAGGCGAAAAACTATTTCCTGATTGCCATGATGAACCTCCATTAGAACTGTACTGATAACTCGATGCACCGGTCGGACTGCTTAAAACTATGGTACCTGTGCCTCCATTACAAAGAGCATCTGATCCGGCTACACTTGCATTTAGTGAGCAGGAATATTGACCAAGACCAAATTCACCAAAAACACTAAGCCCAGTCCGCCTGGCAGTATAAGTTGCTGGAATTGCAGCCACCTGGGTTCCCCAATTGGTAGATGTCCAGGGTCCGCCTGGCGCTCTTTTAATAATTCTCACATTGGCATCAAAAGTAAGGCCCGAAAAACCGTAGCCATTAAGTTGAAGGTCATAATTATTACTGGCCAACCCTCCGCCGGCTGTCATTGACCAATACCCTTGTGTGAATTGTGCCCCTATAACGAATGTTCCATCTAATAACGACAAGCCCAAAGATCCGGGATCTGAGCCTATAAAACAAACCGTCAGATTTCCGCTTGTAAGATTTGTAAATGTTACCAAGGCAAGATTATTACTGGCAATGGTACCAACCGGAAATGAAATGCCTATACCTGTGGCATTGATCCATCGTTCAAAACATCCAATAATTGTACCTGCCGTATATGCCAATGTACCCACTGAAGAAGTTGAGGTACCTAATTGAAGCGTTGCCGCACTGGCATCAATATTACCAGATGTCATGGTAAGCGTTCCCCCAATAGTTGTAGGTTGACTGAGAATTATTTTATTTGTATTTTTTGTTTCTGTCAGATTATTGAATAATGAAGCAGCCGAACCACCAATGGTTTGATCTGCTGTTGTACTGTTGAATGTGACTGTACTTGTGCCCTGAGTAAATGTTCCACCATTGTTTGTCCAGTTTCCTGTTATAGTAATGCTGTTGGAACCGGCATTGAATATCCCTGCTGATAAAGTCAAATTGCCATTCATAGTCAGTGCAGTGGTAGAACCTCCAAAACTTAATGACTGTCCTGCAGTTTTATTAACCGTAAAATTATTGAACGTTTGTGTCGCCGCGCTGCCATTAATTGCAGAATTATTTCCTGTGAAAGTTACGTTACTTGTGCCTGGTGTAAACGTTGCGCCATTGTTTGTCCAATCGCTATTGGCAGTAATATTTGTTGAACCGGCAGTGAATGTGCCTGATGTTAGCATTACAACCCCATTTACATTTAAAGCTGTGGTGCTGCCTCCAATAGTTAAAGCCTGACCGGCAGTTTTGCCCAGGGTCAAATTGTTGAAGGTTTGGGAACTTGCTGTTCCGTTTATTGAGGACGCATTTCCTGAAAATGTAACAGTACTTGTGGTTGGTGTGAACGTGCCGCCATTATTTGTCCAGTTGCTTCCGGTTACAGTAATATTGCTCGAACCTCCATCCAATGTACCGGCAGATAAAGTAACTGCTGCACTTGTTGAATGGGATAAAGCTGAACCCATATTGAGTGTGCCTCCTGATCCATTAACAGTAATACCTGCACAACTTATAATACCTTGCAGCGTGGCAGTACCATATGTTTTCGTCATAGATACTAGGCCGGTTGTAGTAAATCCGGCAATATTCTGAGCTGTTGCAACATCCGAGATGACTACCGGTGCACTACCAGCAGTAAAAGTCCCGCTATTGATAAAATCGCCACCAAAAGCCAACTGAAAGTTACCAGTATTTAATGTTGCACTACTGTTAATATTCAGTGGAACAGAAGCGCTCATTACTTTAGCGGCATTTAATGTAACTGTGCCGGTGTTAGTAATATAAACACCCCCGGTTGCTGCAAAAGGCGTTATCCATTCCTGGCCCTGCTGTTCTTGAAATAGCAGTATTATATTGAAGCTTTGCTGATGCACCATAGGTCGGATTTGCCGATGCCGTAGAGGCAGCGTTACCTTCCATGGATAATATTCCATTGACCGTTGTGGTGGCTGTTGAAATAGTTTTTGCCCCTGCACCTGAAAGAATTAATTTATCATAAGTAGATGCATTAACTGTTTGTGCAGCGCCGGTAAAATTTACAATGTTACCAACTGCACTCGCTGTAAGGGTAGTAATTGCAGAAGTACCTCCTAAATTTAAGACTCCTGCTGCACCTTGTGTTAGTGAACCAGCTCCAGCCAGGGCCGTATTAACCGTAAGAGTTCCGTTGTTGGTATAGGTTCCGCTGATCGTTGTATTTGGTATCGAAGTGGTAGTAGAACCACTAATAATCATCGTAGTGCCTGTGAACGTGTGTACGCCCGTGTTGGCCGTAAATGTTGTGGCATTGTCTGTGAAATTGCCCCCATAATTGATTGATGCAACACCGGTTTCATTCCATACCCCGCCTGAATTAATCGTTACATCGCCTGTAAATGTCTTTGTCCCGGTATTGGCAAGGGTTAAAGTGCCGGTAACGGACGTTGTACCGGTAACTCCAAGTATATAGTTTGCTCCGGTAGTGAAAGTAGTTCCTGTACCAACACTCAGATTGCCGGTTATGGTTAAATTGGCCTGTGTTGTTGCCGTAGCAGTTCCGCTTAAGGTTAGGTTCCCGCCAAGGGAAGTAATACTTAAATCTAAAGTCTTTGCTCCACTTCCTGACAAAGTAAGGTTATAATATGGCCCGACGCCAACTGTCTGTGCTGCCCCATTGTAATTAACAGTGCTTGTATTGGGTATAAATGTACCGTTGTTGGTCCAGTTGCCACTTACAGTCAAGGTATTTGAACCTGCTATTGTAAGGGTCGCACCAGAATTAATGGTAATATTGTTACAAACAGCCGCACCATTGATTACAGGTTGATTGCCGCCTGCTGGTATTGTAACATTTGTAGTAGATATTGGTAAAGTGCTATTACACCAGTTACTGGCTGTGCCCCAATCGGTACTTGTCCCTCCAATCCATTGCCCTGCTGAACAGGTTGACGAACCGGTATTTATAATCCCTGTATTGGTGGCAAAGTAAGTAGCATTAATGTATGTTGCACTCGAACTTGGACCTCCCCATGAACCGGTAATTTGTCCATAGCCTCCAAGAGATAATGCAGTTGCTGACGAAGTAAATGTCCCCAGGTTGGCGACAACGCCACTATTAATTGAAAAATTTGTGATAGTAAGTATTCCGGCAAAAGTTTCTGTTCCTGAACCAGTGAAGTTTAAGTTATAGTAGGTGGTTGCTTTCACCGTTTGGCCACTGCCAGTATAATTTACTGTATTGCTTGATGCAGTTGCTGTAAGAGTCGTTATGCTGATGGTTCCACCTATATTCAGTATTCCGGATCCACCTTGTGTTAAGGTTCCAGCTCCTGCCAGGGCAGTACCAACCGTAAGTGTCCCGTTATTGGTATAAGTCCCGCTTATTGTTGTATTAGGAATCGAGATTGTCCCGGTAATGGTTTTGCCGGTTCCGGTAAAAGTGTAGGAATTTGTTCCTGTTGTATATGTGCCGCTGTTCGTTAAGTTTCCTCCAATATTGATCAGGGCATTGCCTGATTCATTCCATACACCGCCTGAATTTATGGTAACATCGCCTGAAAATGTCTTTGTCCCTGTGTTGGCAAGGGCCAATGTCCCGGTAACCGATGTTGTGCCTGTAACACCAAGTGTGTAATTTGCACCGGTAGTAAAAGTGGTACCCGTGCCAACAGTCAGATTGCCTGTTATTGATAAATTGGCTGCTATGGTAGCAGTAGCTGTCCCGCTTAAGGTAAGGTTGCCGCCAACTGTTGTAATAGCGCCAAAAGTTTCTGCCCCCGTACCGCTTAATGTTAAATTGTAATAGTTAATTACTTTCAATGTTTGTCCACTGCCGGTATAATTAACTGTATTGCCTGCGTTGGTTGATGCATCAAGAGTAGTAATTGCAGAAGTACCGCCAATATTTAAAACCCCTGTTGCGCCTTGCGTAAGTGTGCCTGCCCCAGCCAGGGCTGTATTTACCGTTAGAGTTCCATTATTGGTATAAGTTCCGCTAATCGTGGTGTTTGGAATTGAAGTGGTAGTTGAACCACCAATGGCCATTGCAGCGCCGGTAAAAGTATGTACGCCCGTGTTGGCCGTAAATGTTGTGGCATTGTCTGTGAAGTTGCCCCCAAAATTGATTGAAGCAACACCTGGTTCATTCCATACACCACCTGAATTAATCGTAACGTCGCCAGTAAATGTCTTTGTCCCGGTATTAGCAAGGGTCAATGTGCCGGTAACGGAAGTTGTACCGTTAACTCCAAGTATATAGTTTGCTCCGGTAATGAAAGTTGTTCCTGAACCAACACTCAGATTGCCGGTTATGGTTAAATTGGCCGGTGTTGTTGCCGTAGCAGTTCCGCTTATGGTCAGGTTGCCGCCAAGGGAAGTAATGCTTACATCTAAAGTCTTTGCTCCACTTCCTGACAAAGTAAGGTTATAATATGGCCCAACGCCGACGGTCTGTGCTGCCCCATTGTAATTAACAGTGCTTGTATTGGGTATAAATGTACCGTTGTTGATCCAGTTGCCACTTACAGTCAAAGTATTTGTACCGGCAATGGTAAGTGTCGCACCTGAATTAATGGTAATGTTGTTACAAACGGCTGCCCCATTGATTACAGGTTGATTGCCGCCTGCTGGTATGGTAACATTTGTTGAAGATATTGGTAGTGTGCCATTACACCAGTTACTGGCTGTGCCCCAATCGGTACTTGTCCCTCCAATCCATTGCCCTGCTGAACAGGTTGACGAGCCGGAATTTAAAGTTCCTGTGTTAGTTGCAAAGTATGTAGCATTAATGTATGTTGCTCCCGATGTAGCCTTCCCCATAAACCATTAGGTTGCCCATAAGTTGCCAATGTTAAAGATGTGGCAGTGGAAGCAAATGTTCCCAGATTGGCTATAACACCGCTATTAATTGAAAAATTTGTGATAGTAAATACTCCGGCAAAAGTTTCTGTACCCGATCCGGTAAAGTTAAGGTTGTAATATGTTGTTGCTTTAACAGTTTGCCCGGCACTTGTATAATTTACTGTATTGCTTGCCGCGGTTGCTGTAAGGGTAGTAATACCGGATGTTCCACCTATATTTAAGATTCCTGTTCCTCCTTGTGTCAGCCCACCTGTTCCGGTTATGTCAGTACCCGCAGTTATAGTTCCGTTGTTTGTAAGCGTTGTTCCAGTAATAGTCAGCGATGTACCCACTGTTAAAGTATTGCTGTTAGTATAGTTGTTTGTAAAAGTTGCAGATGGGATTGAAGTGGTTGTTGAACCGCTAATAGTTTTTCCGGGCCTGAAAATGTGTGGATTCCTGTGTTGGCTGTAAAAGTTGTGGCATTGTTTGTCAGGTTGCCACCATAATTGATTGAAGCTATCCCTGATTCGTTCCAAACACCACCTGAATTAATGGTAACATCGCCAGTAAAGGACTTAGTTCCGGTATTGGCAAGTGCCAATGTTCCGGTAATGGATGTTGTGCCTGTAACTCCCAACGTGTAATTTGCACCAGTAGTGAAAGTGGTACCAGTGCCAATAGTTAAGTTGCCGGTTATGGCCAGATTAGCGGCTGTGGTAGCAGTTGCTGTCCCACTTAAAGAAAGGTTATTCCCAACTGTTGTTATGGCACCAAAGGTTTCTGCCCCTCCACTTAATGTTAAATTGTAGTAAGGAATTACATACAAGGTTTGGCCTGTACCGGTATAATTTACAGTATTACTAGCTGCATTCGCGGTAAGTGTTGTTATTGTTGAAGTACCTCCTAAATTTAAGACTCCTGCTGCACCCTGTGTTAGAGTCCCTGCCCCAGCCAGGGCTGTACTTACCGTAAGAGTCCCGTTGTTGGTATAGGTTCCGCTTATCGTTGTATTGGGTATTGAAGTGGTAGTAGAACCACTAATTACCATCGCTGTGCCTGTGAAAGTATGCACGCCCGTGTTGGCTGTAAATGTTGTGGCATTGTCTGTGAAATTACCACCGTAATTGATTGATGCAACACCTGTTTCGTTCCAAACACCACCTGCATTAAGTGTAAAGTCGCCTGTAAATGTCTTTGTCCCTGTATTGGCAAGGGTCAATGTCCCGGTAACTGATGTTGTACCGCTAACACTCAGAGTCCACGTATTTGTGGCTCCTGTAGCTAAGGTAGTTCCACTGCCCACAGTCAGCGTGCCGCCTATGCTCAAAGCAGCTCCGGTAATTGCAGTGGCTGTCCCGCTTAAAGAAAAGTTTCCACCAATAGTAATGATAGCTCCAAGCGTTTTAGCTCCTGAACCGCTTAATGATAGATTAGAATAAGCTGTTACCAGCAATGTTTGTGCACCTGCACGGGTATAATTAACAGTATTACCAGCATTTGTTGATGCATTAAGATTAGAAATGGTTATTCCATTACCAATGTTTAAAGTTCCAGACGCACTTTGTGTCAGGGTACCTGCACCAGCCAGAGAAGTACCAACTGTGAGAGTTCCGTTGTTGGTATATGTTCCGCTTATTGTTGTGTTGGGAATTGAAATTGTTGAAGAACCGCCAAACGTTTTGGTTGTACCAGAAAAAGTATGTACCCCGGTGCTGGCCGTATAGGTTCCATTATTAGTAAGACTTCCGGAAATTCCAACAACTGCTGCCCCTGATTCTGTCAATGTGCCACCAATAATAACATCCGATCCAAATGAAAGTGTAGCTGCTGCAGTTTCTGTAATAGCAGCACCACTATTGATTGTTACAATACCTGTAAATGTCTTTGTACCAGTAGCCGAAGTTATTGACAATGTCCCGCTTGTCCCACCACCCACAGTGGTAGTGCCAGTAACAGTTAAAGCAAAAGCGCCAGCAGTAAATGTAGTTCCGTTTGCAATTACAAGGTTATTACCAATAGTTGTTCCAACTCCTAGAGAAACAGAAGCAGATCCGCTAAGTGTAACATTATATAGATTTCCGGAACCAGATCCACTTATGGAAGTTGTTCCGTTAAAAGTTACCGTGCTTGTGTTAGGAATAAATGTACCGCTGTTGACCCAGTTGCCACTTACAGTTAATGTATTTGAACCGGTAATTGTAAGTGTTGCCCCGGCATTGATTGTAATGTCATTACAAAGGCCTCCTGCAGCGCCAATTATTGGTTGATTACCTCCTGCGGGTATTGTAACATTTGTTGCCGCGGTTGGTACAGTATTATTACACCAGTTACTGGAAGTATTCCAATCTGTACTGGTCCTTCCAATCCATTGTCCTCCGGCACAACTTAATGTTGCAACATTCAAAATACCTGTTACTACAGGGGCAAAATATGTAGTATTTATATATGTTGCAGTAGAACTACTTCCACCCCAGGAACCAATAATCTGTCCATATCCTCCAAGTGATAAAGCATTTGCCGATGAAGTAAACGTGCCCAGATTGGCAACAACACCGCTACTAATTGAAAAATTTGTAATGGCGATTACTCCCGCGAAAGTTTCAGTCCCCGAACCGGTGAAGTTAAGATTGTAATAGGTTGTTGCCATTATGGTTTGACCGTTTCCTGTATAGTTTACAGTATTGCTTGCAACTGATGCAGTAAGGGTTGTAATGCTAATAGTTCCTCCAATATTTAAAACTCCGGCAGCGCCTTGCGTTAACCCTCCGGCACCAGCCAGGGCAGTGCCAACTGTAAGTGTCCCGTTGTTGGTATATGTTCCGCTTATAGTAGTGCTGGGAATGGATATTGTTAAAGTACCGCTTATGGTCTTCGATGCACCTGTGAAAGTATGCACACCGGCATTAGCTGTAAAAGTTGTGCCATTGTTTGTCAAGTTACCTGCAAAATTGATTGCTGCATTACCTGTTTCATTCCAAACACCGCCTGCATTAATTGTTACATCGCCTGTAAATGTCTTTGCGCCTGTATTGGCAAGGGCCAATGTACCTGTAACAGATGTTGTGCCTGTAACTCCAAGTGAATAATTTGCCCCGGTAGTAAAAGTGGTGCCTATACCCACAGTATGATTACCGGTTATTGATAAATTGGCTGCTGTAGTTGCTGTTGCCGTCCCGCTTAAAGTAAGGTTATTGCCAACTGTCGTTATGGCACCAAAAGTTTCTGCCCCTGTTCCACTTAATGTTAAATTGTAATAACTTATTACTTTCAATGTTTGTCCACTACCAGTATAATTTACTGTATTGCCATTTGCTGAAGCAACCAGGTTTGTAATGCCTGATGTACCTCCTATATTTAATACTCCTGTGGTGCCTTGTGTCAATGTCCCTCCGCCAGCCAGGGCCGTATTAACCGTAAGAGTCCCATTATTTGTATAGGTTCCGCTGATCGTTGTATTTGGTATCGAAGTGATAGTAGAACCACTAATAATCATCGCAGTGCCTGTGAACGTGTGTACGCCCGTGTTGGCCGTAAATGTTGTGGCATTGTCTGTGAAATTGCCCCCATAATTGATTGTTGCAACACCGGTTTCATTCCATACACCTCCAGAATTAATTGTAACATCTCCGGTAAATGATTTTGCACCAGTATTGGCAAGGGTAAATGTTCCTGTGACTGATGTTGTACCTGTAACGCCAAGTGTATAATTAGCCCCGGTTGTGAAAGTTGTGCCTGTTCCAACACTTAAATTGCCTGTTATTGTTAAATTGGCAGTTGTAATTGCAGTGGCTGTCCCGCTTAAAGTAAGGTTCCCGCCAAGGGTCGTAATGCTTACATCCAAAGTTTTGGCAGCGCTTCCTGATAAAGTAAGGTTGTAATATGGACCCATACCTACAGTTTGTGCTGTCCCGTTGTAATTTACAGTGCCTGTATTAGGTACAAATGTACCGTTGTTAACCCAGTTTCCGCTGACCGTTAAGGTATTTGAACCGGAAATGGTAAGGGTTGCCCCGGAGTTTATGGTAATGTTGTTGCAAACAGCCGCTCCATTGATTACAGGTTGATTGCCCCCTGAAGGGATAGTGACATTTGTTGCCGCTGTCGGAACTAAGCCATTACACCAGTTACTGGCTGTACCCCAATCTGTGCTGGTTCCTCCTACCCACTGGCCTGGAGTAGCACAGTTTGAAGTCGCAACATTCAATATTCCTGTTGCTGTTGCAAAATAGGTTGTATTTTTGTATGTAGCCAACGAAGAAGTTCCTCCCCAGGAACCACTGACTTGTCCATTTCCGCCAAGGGTCAATGCATTTGTCGATGAAGTAAAAGTGCCAAGGTTTGCGACAATCCCGCTATTTATTGAAAAATTTGTAATGGTAATTACCCCGGCAAACGTTTCTGTCCCTGAACCGGTAAAATTGAGATTGTAATAGGTAGTAGCCATAATGGTTTGACCACTGCCGGTATAGTTTACTGTATTGCTTGATGCAGTTGCAGTAAGTGTCGTAATAGTGACAGTTCCACCTAAATTTAAAATCCCGGATCCACCCTGTGTTAAAGTTCCACTGCCTGCCAGGGCAGTACCAACCGTAAGTGTCCCGTTATTGGTATAAGTCCCGCTTATTGTGGTGCTGGGTATCGAAATTGTTCCGGTAATGGTTTTGCCAGTTCCTGTAAAAGTATAAGTATTAGTTCCTGTTGTAAATGTGCCGCTGTTCGTTAAGCTTCCTCCAAAATTGATTGTCGCATTACCTGTTTCATTCCATACTCCGCCTGAATTAATGGTAACATCGCCTGTAAATGTCTTTGCACCTGTATTGGCAAGGGTCAATGTCCCGGTAACTGAGGTTGTGCCTGTAACCCCCAATGTATAATTTGCACCGGTTGTAAAATTAGTGCCAGATCCAACACTAAGATTTCCGGATATTGCTAAATTGGCTGCTGTAATGGCTGAAGCTGTCCCGCTTAAAGTAAGGTTATTGCCAATTGTTGTAATGGCTCCAAAAGTTTCTGCCCCGGTTCCGCTCAAAGTTAAATTGTAATAACTTGTCACATTCAGGGTTTGCCCTGATCCGGTATAATTGATAGTATTGCCACTTGCAGAAGCAACCAGGTTTGTAATGCCTGATGTGCCTCCTATATTTAAAACCCCGGTTGTGCCTTGTGTCAATGTACCTCCACCTGACAGGGCTGTATTAATTGTAAGTGTCCCGTTGTTGGTATAGGTTCCGCTTATTGTTGTACTGGGAATTGAAATTGTACCGGTAATGGTTTTGCCTGTCCCGGTAAAAGTATAGGTATTTGTACCTGCTGTAAAAGTGCCGCTGTTTGTTAAACTGCCTCCGAAATTGATAGCTGTATTACCCGATTCATTCCATACACCTCCTGAATTTATGGTCACATCGCCGGTAAATGATTTTGTTCCCGTATTGGCAAGGGCCAACGTCCCTGTAACAGATGTTGTGCCCGTAATACCAAGTGTATAATTTGCACCGGTGGTAAATGTAGTACCTGTTCCAACACTCAGATTTCCGGTTATGGTTAAACTGGCAATGGTAGTTGCAGCTGCTGTCCCGCTTAAAGTAAGGTTACCGCCGAGGCTTGTTATACTGACATCTAAAGTTTTGGCCGCACTTCCCGATAAAGTCAGGTTGTAATACGGGCCAACACCTACAGTTTGTGCTATCCCGTTGTAATTTACAGTACCTGAATTGGGTACAAATGTACCGTTGTTGACCCAGTTGCCACTGACTGTTAAAGTATTCGATCCTGAAATAGTAAGGGTTGCACCAGAATTTATCGTAATGTTGTTGCAAACGGCTGCACCATTGATTATAGGTTGATTGCCTCCTGAAGGTATTGTTACGTTTGTTGATGCAATTGGAACGGAGCCACTACACCAGTTACCTGCTGTACCCCAATCTGTACTCATCCCACCAACCCACAGGCCAGCAGAACATGTAGATGATGCAACTGCCAATACTCCTGTTCCGGCAGTAAAATAAGTGTAATTAATATATGTTGCACCCGAACCTGTACCGCCCCAGTTGCCTAAAAGTTGTCCATAAGTTCCAAGTGTTAATGTGTTCGATGTCGAAGAATATCCGTTTAAATTAACAGCAGCCCCGCTGCTTACGGATAAATAACCGTTAATGGTAAGCCCCAAACCAAGTGTCGTTGTGCCGCTTGTAACCGATAGGTTATTAAACGAATAAAAAACTTCTACAGGTAATGTATTTGGAGCATTCAAAAAAACATTACCTGTGCCGGGAGTCCAGGTTCCTGATCCCGGGCGGACTGCTAAACTGCCGGTAGTCAATGTACTTCCTGCCGTCATGGTTATTGTGCCTGTGGCAGGCGTAGGATTAGAGCCTCCCAGGGTAACGCTTCCAGCAGTTAGAAAGCTTGTATTTACGAATGTAATATTTCCTGTGTTACTGGCGCTTCCATTTGAACCGACATTGACTGCTCCTGATACCGTAAGGTTCATGCCTGCGGCAAAAGTAAGCTTGCCTGAACCGCCTGAACCGCCAAGCTGGATACTCGCACAAGCCCTGGTAGCAACATCAACTGTAACTGTATAGCCACGCTCAATGATGACGACATCACCCGCTATAGGCGAAGCTCCGGCGACTGCACCACCAGATGTAAGAGACCATGAATTATTGTTGCTCCAGTTGCCGGTAGCCCTCGAATAATATGTTGTTGCACTGACTTCAAAAGCAATACAAAGTATAAAGACAATACTCAAAAGGACTTTTCCTAAAAGGGAAACGTTTTCCCCAGATTTTCTAATAGAATACATTATACTATTCTTTAATGTTTGAATATTGTTGTATATTTTTTTCATATTGAAAATATTTACATTCATTAAGTAAAAGCATTAATAATTAATGCCTGCCGGGCCACAGCATTGCTTTTTGTAGTACCGATAGTCACAGAAGTACTGGCAGTACAAGATTTTGTATCCGTCACCGTAACTGAATAAGTACCAGCAGTCAAACCGGATAGGTTTTGCGTTATTGCTGAATTGTTCCATAAATAAGTATAACCAGCTGTACCTCCCGAAACTGAAAGGGTTATTGTACCGTCATTTGCTCCCGGACAGGATTGGTTAACTGATGTTGTACTAAGTGTAATTGCTGTTGGCTGGTTTATTGTTTTTGATAAAATGGCAGTGCAATTGTTGGCATCGGTAACAGTTACCGTATAAGAGCCAGTCGGAACGTTGGATAAATTTTGAGTTGTTTCAGTATTGTTCCATGAATAGGAATAACCAGCAGTGCCACCGCTAACTGATAAATTAATAGCGCTACCGGTTGAACCTCCAAAACAATTCACATCAGTGGTTGTCGCGCTTAGGCTAATCGATGCAACAGGTTCCGTAATAGTAATGCCAGCTAAAGTATAGGTACAACCATTTACATCGGTTACAGTAACTGAATAAGAACCGGCAGCAATACCAGTCCTGTTCTGACTTGTATTACCATCATTCCAGGCATATGCGTAGGGTGATGTCCCGCCGGTAACTGAAATGGATATTGCCCCCGTAGATTGCCCCTTGCATTTAACAGGTGTAATAGAAGTAGTTGTAACCGCCATGACTGCAGGTTCTGTAATTGTCGTACTGGCTGAAGCTGTGCAACTGTTTGCATCTATGGCTGTAACTGAATAAATCCCGGCGCTTAACTCATTACGGTTTTGAGTGGTAATGCCTCCCCCCCAGTCGTATGTATATGGCGGCACACCGCCGGTCGGTTTTGTAACAGCAATACTACCTGAAGAATTTCCATTACAAAGCACATTGGCAGGTGTAAGATAAGTGTTATTAAAAGTAATGGCTGTGCTTGTAGAAATGGTATCTGTAAAGGTCGTTTGGCAACCGGCACCGCTACCTGATACAACAGTTACTGTATAGGTGCCAACGCTCAAATTGGAAATAACAATCGGACTTGTAGGATTACTCCCGGAACCACTGCCACCTTCAAGGCGGGTCCAACTCCAGTTATAGGCCCCACCTGCACCAGTTATATTCATGGTCATTTTTCCGTAGGAACTGGTATTGCATGCGCTGGTGTTTGTTGTTGTAACCTGGATGTTGCATCCAAGTACAGAAGTTTGCGAAGTATTAAATACTCTTCCGCAAGCATCGGAAATACTCACGGTAACAGGACATGAAATTGCATTAACTGTCGCAGGCGGTGTAAAAATCCATTTTGTCTGATCGCCAGGATAAGCAGGATTTTGAACAAAAGTACCACCGCAAAATGAAGATAATGTTACTGTGTATGCACTGGGATTGACCCCTATCGGGAAAACAAAAGATATAGGTGTTGGCATTGCAGATACAACAGATGTTGGAATGCCACTTACATCGGGTATAACAGTAGAATTTTTACCAGCAACCAATGAAAAATTGAAGAATATGCGTTGGGCTGCAATATTTGCAGGTTGTGTAGCATTACTCAGTGAATGGCCTGCCTCTATCATCACATATCCCCTGGTTGGATCGCCAAATGCCCTGCCATAAGCAATAATTGCTGCCCTGTGATATTGGTCGCTATTATATACCTGGGTATTGTCAGGGTCCCAGGCCCCAATAGTGGTAGTTGTTCTCCACCCCTGGCTTTTGGGAATGTAAATTTGTTCCAACCCGTTTTGAGTAGCTGCATCAATAGTACCCATAAATTGCATGAACGGGTCGCCGCTATTGGAATAAGTATATGGTAATGTTCCTGAATTATGGTCAGTATAAAGAACCAGAGCATTTTCAATAGTTGTAGGTTGATCGGATGATGGGAAAGGGACTGAAGTATCCAAATTTGAAAGAAAATTGGTTTGTTGTGTATGGTCGTCAGGGTTGAACATATCTTCTAACTCACTGACTGCAGTACAGGAAGTCCATATAGAGCCTTTATAATTTTTATTCCATGTGTACAAATTTCCATGTGTTGACCACTGAGGGTATGCATGCGGCATCACAAAAATGTCATCGCAATCATTGAGATCCGATGGGTTTCTTGTAACAGAATAAGAAGAATCAGGAATACCGGCATTTTGAAAATAGGGCACACTTACCGAACCATTCAAAAGGTCGAGTGTCCATCTTGGTACTGATGAAACAAGCAAAGTCATGGCAACAGGGACATCAATGGGCGATGTAGTGGTTGTTCCTACAACGCCAATGCCTAGCCAATAAGCAATCCTGGCATTTACTGCTGCTGAACGGTATTCAGCCAGAATAACAAAAGGGCCACCTTTATAATCAACACCATTGTAAGTAAAATCAACACCGTCTTTTACTTTACCCGGCGCAATAATCCATTTTACAGGGACTTTATAATTTAATATTAAATCATATACCATACCATAAGGTTTCAGCCCATTGCCAATGGTTTGTGGCACTACTCCCATATTTACAATAAAAGAACCAGCGGAAATTGTTTCGGTGGTTTGAGCGCCCAATGGATTTAAACTACCTGTCAAAAGCATAATTGAAATAACGATAGCTAATGATCGGGAAGTTTTTTTCAGGTGATAAATGCAATTTGTATTCATGAGAATATATATAGTTAAACATTTAATAATCTTGCGGTTGATTCTCATGGAACATCCATTTTATATTCATATTCCTATTGTGAATGATAGTGCATGGATGTTTCATATCTGTTAATTATGTACTTAATATTTATTGGTTATGTATAAAAATGGTTGATTGTTTCAGCAAAACCTTTGAGGTTTTAAAAACCTCAAAGGTTTGTCGCCGATTCGATCCATCACCTATTTTTCCATCTGTTAACATCCTTTTAATACTATATTTTTTTTGGAAGTTTAGTTGATTCATCATTTTTAATTATTGAAACAATATGATTCAAAACTTCTTTTAAATTCTTATTCTTGTTGATTACAATATTTGATTTTTTTTCCTTATTCTGCTGTTCTTTGCGCATAACTAAATTTTCACCAAAGCTATATACTATAAGGACTGTAAACTTTGTTTGATATATATATCTTATCTCTACAATTATCTCTGCAATTTCACTACAAGGAATCGGATCATTCGGATTATGAGAAGTATAAACGGGATCAACCGGAAACTCCGAAGAGCAATTTTGGATCAATTGAAAAAGCTGTTAAATGATTTGCAGATTAACTTCAACTCCTAAAAAAGGGATGGGTTTATATTGCAGATAAGCAATTATTGAATTTAAACTCTCCCACTTTTCAGTTATATCTGATTATAACATGCGATAAGTTGCTTGGAAAATTATAGAATATTGAGGTAATGTTTTGCTGTTTTGTTTTTATGAATATTGAAATACCAATACAGGTATTATCTCCCGGATTGAAGGTTCCAATAACAGGAATCCGGTAAAATGAAATAAATTATGAAATATTCCGCTATAATTAAAATTGATTGAGATAATCTGACAGGTTCTGTTCCTGGGCAAGGCCTAATTTCTTTCTAAGCCGGTATCTGGCCATATCCACACTTTTGGCATCCTGAGAGGTCAGGGTGGCAATTTCTTTTGAAGACAGATTAAGGCGAAGGAGGGCGCATAATTTCTTTTCAGAATTCGATAAACCAGGAAATTCCTCCTTCAACCGCTGGTAAAAAGATTCATATACGTTTTCGAAACGCATTTCAAATTCCTGCCAGGTCATCGAATGTTGTTGTGAATTGTATTCTTTTATCAGTTTTTGAATTATCTCAGTCCCTTTTTTATTGGTATGAACCTGTATTGAAGTCAGGTCGCGTATCAGTTTATCGTTTTGTTCGCTAATCTGGATCAGCCTCAAAGCGCTGGACACCAGTTCCCGTTTTTTATTTTCTAATATCTCGTTGTTTACCCGCCGTACTTTGCTCACATCGGTCATCACACACATTATACCTTCAGGATTGCATAAAGTATCGATGTACAATGTCTTTGAGAACAATAAAAATTTTGCTTCATTTTCATTGCTTGTTTCATAGTTTATTAAGCCTCCGTTTTTTATCAACTCACTGTCCATTTTCAGGTGGTAGTCGGCATGTTCAGAATTAAAACGCCTGTAAACAAGGGCACCCCGAAGTTTTTCAGCATTTAAGCCTGTAAAATTGATGAAGGCATCGTTAAAGTCCATGATAATACCTTCAATAGTATAATAAACCAAAGGCTGTGGAATACTTCTAATTAGCGAACGGATAAAATTGTTGTTTTCAGATATGATTGCATTCTGCTTAAGTCATGCAATGTCATTGACAATGAAAGCATTGAACGTGACCTGGCAATCAATATGAGGTTATCAAATGGTTTAATGATAAAATCATTTGCCCCTGCTGCTAAAGCTGTCATCAGGTTTTCAGAAGAATTTTTCACCCCGGTTGACATGATTATGGGAATAAAATCGAAATACTTATGTTTCCTGACTTCCTGAATTACCTCTATACCGCTTTTACCAGGCATTTCCCAATCGGTAATAATAACCTGGGGTTTTCTTTTTTCAATTATTTCTATAACATTATCCGGCCGGTTTAACAGAATTATTTCAAAACCCGGTTCATATACCTTGAAAATTGATTCTATGGTTGTCAGCATTACAGGATCATCGTCGATAACCAAAATACGGGTTTCGTCCATAATCAAAATTATAATTTATTAACAAGAATCTTTCATGTTATGCATACGTGCATAAAGTTATATAACTTTAAATTTACAAAAAAATTTCAATAAAGATTAGAAACAAACAATGGACATAAAAACCATATTAATTTGCCTTTTTGTAATTAACCTGTTTATGGGTTTATATACTTATGTTATCAAGAAAACCCAACCGACTTTTGCAGGGATTAATTACTGGATAGCTTCAAATTTTTTAATAGCCCTGGGGTACCTGCTTATTTCGCAACGCGCTTATTTACCGAATTATCTGTCCATTATTCTGGCACAAATGTTTTTCTTATATGCCGGGTTCGTCAGAATAGAAGGATTAATAATTTTTTTTAATAAAAAGAAAAAATGGCATTTATTCATTATTGAAATATTTTGCATTGTATTGTACCTTTTATTATTCATCTATTATACATATTTCAGGGATAACCAATACTTAAGGACTGTTTTATGCGGATTGTTTCTTTCGGGTATCTCCGTTTATACAGGTATCCTTATTCTAAATAACAGGCCGGCAAAAGGAAAATACGCTTATATTTTTACTTCAGTAACATTCTTTGCTTTTTCAACAATTTTCATATTGCGTATTGTAGATTGGATATTATCACCCTCGGTAAGAGGATTATTTATTTCGAACTTTTATAACAATCTCCAATTTATATCAAGCATGGTTATTGATGTCTCATGGACAACCATGTTTTTTGTAATCCATAACCAGAAATTGACCCACGATCTTCAGGAAAGTGAAGAAAAATTCCGTACCATTTTTGAGCAAAATTCTTCTGCAATTGCACTTATCGATTTTGACACAAAAATTCACCTTGTCAATACAGTGTATTGCCAAATGAGCGGTTATACCAGAGATGATGTGGTAGGTACAAGCTGGACAACACAAATACCGGACAATGACCTTGGACGGATGAAGGAATTCAACAGGATAAGGGCTGTAAACCCTGAGAAAGCGCCTGAAAAATACGAATTTTCATTTTACAAAAAGGATGGTGAAATCCGGCATGGATTGATGTCAATTTCCATTATTCCATCGACTAAAATGATAATTTGTTCGTTTACAGATATCACAGAAAGGAAAAACAATGAAATCAAATTACAGGAATATGCACAAGAATTAAACCACCTGAATAAAAGAAAAGACCGCTTCTTATCAATCCTTGCCCATGATTTAAAGAGTCCCTTTAACGCTTTGACAAGCCTTTCTGAGCTCTTATTATTAAATTTCGGTAAATTGACCAAAGCTGAGATTGAAAAACAATTAAAAATAATTTCCCAAACTGCCAACAAAGCATATTATTTATTTGAGGGCCCTGCTTTTATGGTCAGTGTCCAACCTGGGGAAGCTAACATTTGAGCCCAAAACCACAATTTTATATGAACTATGTGACCAGATTACGGAGGATTTGTCACAGCAAGCCAGGCAAAAAAATATCAGCCTTTCCGTTGCCGGAATGGAAAATATTATATTGCAGGCAGATCAAAACATGCTTAAAACAATATTGCGTAACTTAGTCTCCAATGCAATTAAATATACAAATGAAGGTGGAAAAATTGTTATTAATGCAAATATAAACCAGGATGTTGCCACAATATCAGTTACTGACGATGGAGTAGGTTTAAGCAAAGAAGACCAGGATAAACTTTGGGATATTTCAAAAAGCTTCACAACTTACGGAACAGCTAATGAGAAAGGAACTGGTTTGGGACTGTTGCTTTGTAAAGAATTGGTTGAAAAGCATGATGGAAAAATATGGGTGGAAAGTGAAACCGGCAAAGGAAGTTGTTTCAGGTTCACATTGCCGGTTTCCGCTGTTTAAAATATTTTATCAGATTATTTTGAATATACAAAAAAAATAATCTTACCAAACCTACCCGATACGGAGAATGATTATGCACACATCATGTATATTTCATCCCTACGGGATTGGGAGTGTGGGTGGAAATTATACTTCTACAAATATACTGCCCCTCCGGGCAGGAATAATGAATAAAGTTACAAAATGGCGAACCCCAACGGGCTCAGCGAAGCTAAATATTTGCAGAAAAGCAAAATAGAATCATTATAAGCCACGCCATTGCTTATGAGCGTGTTAGGCAGCGTGATTTATAATTTCAATTCCATTTTTCTTAATCTCTGCAACTACTGGATTTGAATCATTAAAGTCAATAATTGCAAAAGGATGTGGTTCAATTATTAAATCTTGGTCCCTTCTTAAACACATCAAATCAATTTGTGTTTCAATTGTATCTTCCACATTCTTAAGTAATATGGCTAAATCAATATCACTATCATCATGATTTGTCCCTTTTGCATATGAACCAAATAAAATCACCTTTTCAATTTGATATTTATCTTGTATTGTTGCAATGTAGCTCTTAGCCAAATTTATAGCTTCGTTTTTATCCATAATCGCATTTCTTTTATTTTGTTTATCCAATAATCGGTGTATTCAAAAGTGCATTTTTTATAAAATTCCTGCTTATAATCGTCATATCTTGCATTAAGGTTAAATGAGGTGATTGTATCCAAAACTTTCTTTTGTTCATCACTAAAATCAATCTCAGAAATTTTAGCTAATCGTCTTAAATCATGCAAAAAAGGAGCATGTTTTCCAGTAACTTTTACAATCTTTGCTTTTAGTAAAAGTTCTATTACCAGATGTCCCATAAACAATGCCCAATGATAGTCCTTCGTGTTAAAAAGGACAATCATTGTTTTATAATCCTGGTCTGATTTTTCAATCCAATGATTGAATACTTTTTCCAAATTTATATTTTGTTCTTCCATATTTCAAAAATACGAAAGTTAATTGGTTCTTTGCAAATTTCGTGCTGCCTAACGTTTGCGGCTACTGCCAGTGCGAGATTTCGTGTTTGCGTCCCTGTCAGCTGGCACAAATGCCAACATGCGGGCGCTGACGCTTGCGAACCTTCTGAAACCCGCATTGGCTGTGAGCCGATGTTATGTGGGGTTATTTATCTTTAATCCTATTCTTCAAATCCATTTGTTCATGAAGAATCCTAGTAATTTCCATTTCATTCTCGTCAATCCTGCGATAAAATATGATGTGACGTCCAGCTTTAAATCCTAATAAATTGTCCATTACTCCTGAATAATTTTTACCAAGATCAGGATAATTTGCAACTTCTTCGCAATTATCTAAAAGCATATGATAATACTTGTCCGCTTGACTTTCTGACCATTTATCAAATGTGTAATTCCATATCTGAGTTAAATCATCAACAGCCTTATTTGTCAGTTTATACTTTGCCATTCAAGTTCTTTTTAGCTTTTAATTTTTTTAAATGAGACTTTGGTTCAAAATCATAAGCAATTCCGCTTTTTATTCCATCTTGAATAGCTTCTCTTAAAGCTATCATCTTACTTTCTTCTTCTTCCAAAAGTCTTAATCCAGCTCTTACAACCTCACTAGCATTTTTATATCGTCCTGCTGATATTCTACTTTGAATAAAAGTGTCAAAATAATTTCCTATTGATATTGAAGTATTTCTATTCATAACTTTAATTTTTTCTTCTAAGTTACCAAAATTTGGTATAAATGCATCAAAGTGGGCGGATTTTTTTTATAATCCCACATAAACAAGTATATAACATCCTTACTGGATTAGTAGTGTGGGTAGAATTTATACTTCTATAAATATACTGTCACTCAGGGGCTATAGCCGTCAAGTTTATTCTTATATATTGCTGTAAATGAGTATAGTTTCTTCTTTTCTTCATACTTTTGAAGCGTCAACTTCTCTCATGACTGAAGCGAATAAAAGTATGCAAAAACGTTTTGCCCGCGTGAACTTAGCGAAGCGATCTTATGAGCGTCAGCGAATAACTCGCTCCGTAAAGAAGCGAATAGGGCAGTACAAATTTATAATTGTATTGGTTTTTCGCTTGTTTACTTTGCTCAGACAGCACGCAGGCTAAAAGGAATTATTTTCTTACGTTTTGCGCTTTTTAAATTAAATAAGCACTTATAAGTTTGTAATCAGTTTTAGGAAGAACACAAAGCGTAAAACTGAAATTTCCTTATAAACGAAATGCTGTCTGAGCAAAGTCGAGGAACTAAGCCGAAGGCGGTCTCATGAGCGCAGCGAATAACTTCGAGACGGCGCGAGTTCATTTCGTTAAGTCTTTTTTGGGTTACCTTTTTGTGACGACAAAAAGGTAACAAAGAAAAAAAAGGTACATGTGTTTTGAGTGTTTCATCTAAAATTCTTTGCATCTAAAAATTATATTATTCTTGTAATATGCTGAATTTCATAATTTAATGAAATAATCAGCAGTCCCTAAATAATGGGCTTTAGCCATAAGTAAATTTTTACAAACTTGCGTTATTTAACCTTAACCCTTATTCCTTCAGAATGGCTTATGAATTCAGGTGCATACATACACTGGATTGTAGTTAATCCATTAGAAAAATTTCCACACTGGTTGACCCTGAGAGGATATTCAAACACATGGACACCTTTGGGCAGACTGGCAAAGAAAAAGCTGGTCGATGCATCTCTTGTGCTTTCATAATAGCCCAATCCATCCTGGTACTTATATTGCGATAAAACATTAATCGGTTCAAATCCTGCGGCGCGCATGTCCTTCATGTGTACATACTCCATGTCGCGGTCAACACGAAGCTCTATGCGGACTTTAATTAAGTCGCCGGGCTTCAAATGTGTGGTATCATTAACAGGCGTGATTGCCGTCCCTGAAGGTGTATTGTGTTCTACAAACAGTTGCTTGTTGATTTTAAGTGGCGTTTCAGCAAGTGTTATTTTATCAAGTTGTTCAAAATACTGCCAGTAAAGCGCTCCCCAGCTTATACCTTGCGATTGTTTATAAATTTTTACCGAGCCCATTTCCGGCGTTATATCATTGCCATTCCATGAAGTTTTAAAATATCCGGTACCGGCTTCAACTTTAGTGTCCGACATTTCTGATGTTCCAACTTTTATATTCCCAATTTTTATATCAGGTTTTTCATCCTCAGCAAGCCAGTTTGTTCCACGCAAAAGTAAAGCGTAACATGCTTCAACAGTTGCTTTGGTTGTTTTCCAGTCCTGCGTTTGCTTTTGTTTAAGCAGCCAGGTTTTCATTTCATCTATTGCAATTGTGTCATGGGTAATTTCCTGAAAAGCTTCAATCATCAAAGCCTGTGTTTCAACAGGCGCCTGGTACCAGAACCAACCCTGTTCCGAATTCCAGTACATGCCCAATTCTTCTTTTGTAACAGCACGTTCTTTTAACGATCGGATTATCGAAGCCGGAATTTTTAAATTATCATTACGGCTTAATGAAATTGCTATCATTCCCTGCATATAGATGCTTGTTGAAAGCCAGTATGTTTTTGCCTGCTCCATATAATAGTTTATGGCTTCTTTTGTTTTATCGTTTACCGGAACATCTTTAAAAAAGCTGCGTGCATATAGGTAATGAATTTGTATATAGCTTAAGTGGTTTTCGTTAAGGTCTGTTTTTTGCTGATCTGCAAGTGATTTTAATTCATTATAATCTTCAGTTATCCGATCATCGGCGTAACGAATGGCATTCTTCACCATCGCCCAGTTTTGCTGATCATCGTGGATATTTTGTACGCCCAAACGGTCGAGTTTTCCCATTCCACAAACTATATGCTGCGTGATATACCGGTCATCGGGGCCGCCCGCAAACCAGGGGAACCCGCCGCTATACGACTGCAACTTTTTAAGCCTGTTCAATGCTGTACCCATTTCATCCGACATTTTATTCAGGTCGAACAATAAGGCCATGCGCTGCTTTCGCTGCGACTCGTCCTTCGCTTCCAAAACCCAGGGAGTTTCATTGAGCAACAAACCTTTCAATTCCTGGTTTTTTTCAAGATTTGAAAGCAATGCATCGGGAGTAAAATTTTTCCACGAATCAAAAACCTGTTTGATGCGCGGGCTTGAATTGGCAATATGCGATGCCAGGCAGTTTGCATAAAACCTGCTGAAAATCTGTTCTGAACAATCTTGCGGATATTCCATCAGATAAGGCAATGCCTGAACTGCATACCATGCAGGGTTTGAAGTGTATTCGAGAGTAAGTTTTTGGTTTCGCAGCGTTGTAGAAGTATTATGTGCCAGTTTATCCAATGTAAAGGTTTTGCTTTGTTTTCCTTTTATTGATATGGGAAGCGTTTCTGTGACCAACATGCGGTTGGTTAGCACAGGCAGGCTCATTTCTTCCCCATCGCTGAAATCACCGGCTTTTGCAACTAAACGAAAGGTTACAGCCTGCAATCCCTGCGGAACAATAATCTTCCAGCTTAAATTCACACTTTTTGAAACCGGACTCCGCTCTCCGGCTTCCGTTCTCCGTTCTCCGTTCTCCGCTTTCCCGTCTCCGTTTTCCGGCTTCCGTTCTCCGTTTTCCTGTCTCCTGTTTCCTGTCTCCCGTCTCCCGTCTCCGGGAATCAAAAAGTTTTGTTTAGCATCCAGATTCTGCATTTCCAAATCGGCAGGTTTCATGGTAAGCGCATCGAACAACATAAGCTGTGCCGTACCGGAAATGTCATTCTTAGACAGGCTTGTGACTTTGGCTTCAAACAGAATTGTGTCGCCTTCGCGGAAGAAGCGTGGTGCGTTGGGAACGACCATCAGCTCTTTTTGTGTAACCAGTTCATTTTCGGTAAAACCGTATTTTAAATCTTTGGTGTGTGCAAAGCCAAGCATTTTCCATCGGGTGACTGCTTCGGGCATGGTGAAATTGATCAGCACATCGCCGTTTTCATCGGTTTGCAATTGCGGATAGAAGAATGCGGTTTCGTTGAGGTTTGCCCGGGCCTGAATGGTCGAAAGATCGACCGGCTTTTGGGTTTCCTTCTTCTCTTCTTCCATAGCGTTTGCATTATCCATTTTCACGATGGCGCTGGATGAAGACATTACCATACATGCCTCTTCATCAACTGCCATTGCTTCAAATGGCACTGCTTCTGTAACCTGATATTTGGCTTCGCGTTTTGACTTTTTATGTGTCCCGTATCCAACTACAACTGCCGAGGCTTGTCCATGCAAAGCTTTATTGGCAGAATATGAATATCTCCCGGACTTATAGCCAAACCATGAAAGGTCATAATAATTATTGCCAAACCGGTTGGCATAATTGCCCCAGCGATTGATTGTATAGTTTTGTAAATTAAGGTTGTCAAAGCAGTTTGGGCTTGTCCAAAATAATGAAGGCGAATAATAGCCATAGCATGAGAATTCAAATTTATGCGGAACAAACGCATCGAGCGATTCGTCGTATAGTTCGGCTACCATTTCGGCAGCTTCTTTCTCACCGTTTTTGCCTTTTACCCTTAACCTCCATTGTTCTTTTTCGCCAGGCTGGAGCTTATTTCGGAAAGTTTCAAAACTTATACCGAGCTTTTTGTTTGTAAACGGAACATGAATGGTTTCATTGTGTGAATAAAGCCTGTTGTTGTTTATAAAATTCCAATGAACGCCAATATTGCCACGATATTCTTCTTTTAGTGGAATAAAAAGGACCTTTTGCCCGTTATTTAAATTGAGCCATTCCTTTTCAATAATTTTATGGCCGGCTTCCACCTCATATAAAATATGTGCATCGGGGCAAGCTGAACCGATGGCTATATCTATAGTTTCACCCGGCTCTCCGGCATACTTTGAAATGTAGCCCCAATCTGAAACAATATAAGGCAATTTTTCGCTTTTCGAATCGAACACCACAAAATAAAAAACCTCTAATACTTTTTCACCATAACTGTCTTTCGATTGCAATGTAATTTTGTACATTCCGTTTTTCCAGCTTGCCAGATTTTCGAGTTTAAAGTTTTTATCTGTTACCGTATTAAATTCCGATTTTTTCACAGTAGCTTCAACCGGCCAGTTCGTAGGGCTATTTTCATCGTTATACATATCATTTGGAAAGGTTTTTTCGAATTCAGCCTTGTTCATTGCAAATTTGTCGGGCTTTTCCCAATCGCGGTTACGGAAATTTTTTATCGGGCTTTGAAGTTTTTCAATTATAATGTTACCGGAAGCCGGCACGAAATCCCCCTTCATGTTTTCTGCCGAAATTTTAAATATTTCATTCCTGCCTTTTGGAAGCCTGGCCGGAATATCCGTTTTGACTATTAGTGTTTTATAACCCACATTGACTTCTTCGTCAGCAGCATGTGTTTCGCCATTGATATCGGTAACATCAGCGTGAATTTTAAAAGTGAAAACCGGGTTTGAGGAAGCAGCAATATTTTCATCGGGAATGGCATTAAAACTAATCTCAAATTCGCCATTCTCATTGGAGCTAATTGTGCCATTGCCAATTTCTTTTTCCGGCGAGGAAGGAACCGGCATCCACCAATAGCTGTACCGTCCGGGAAAAAATGATTCCCTTGTAACGCGAAAAGTTACTTTGGCGTTATCGATAATTGTGCCAGAATATGCCAGTGCATGGCCTTCGATTGTTATTTTTTCGCCCAGTTTATAAGCGTTGTGAAGTGTATCGAATTTTACTTCGAAGAGCGGTCGCTTGTAATCTTCCACCGATACCGAAATATTCCCATTATTATCCTGGATTGTCATTCGCCCATTCAAACCTTTAGAAGGCGCTGCAAACGAGCCGGTGAATGTACCGAATTCGTTGGTGGTCAAATTAAGTTCTGCTGCCTGCTGCCTGTTCACATCCATTAATTTTACCGTGGTGCTGTAATTGGCCTGGATTTGATTTTGTTTAAACCCATCTGTTCCAATAACTATTCCCTTAAAATAAATGGTTCTGACCGGGACGATAAATATTCCTGTCTGTAAAGAAAAAAGTTTTTATTTGAAAGGAATGATTGTTGTAATCCGGGTTATTGCTGAACGAAGCATCGTTGCGCCAGATATCAATATTGTTGGTACTCCAGAAATCATCATTATTATAAATGAAGTTTAAATAAAATCGTATGCCATAACTTCCATTATCATTATCGCTGAAGTTAGGAATTGAAATAAACCCTTCTGCATCTGAAATAAAAGTATTGGTAAGATTTGATTCCTGGTTTCTTGTTGATTTATTGTATTTAATTTCCCAGCACTCGGCTTTCACACCACTCAAAGGGGCTCCGGTTTTTCGGTCGAGCACGTAAAAATCATTGCTGCCATCTGAATTTTTTCTTGAAATGTAACTAATACCGGTAATCGCAGTAAGCCCAAAATTCACAGTATTTTTTTTATAATCCATTGACGTATCTGTTCCTGCCATGATAAAATATAACCCTTTTTCGAGTGCAGGGATTTTCACCTCAGCCGAATGTTCCTGGAAATCTTCATCGTCAGGCAACGCATCCTGAAATTGAACAAAAGGCTTCTTTCTTTTAAGATAGTCAATTACAAAAACATTCTGATCGACATAGGCATGATGTTTTTTGTTTTTGTCTTTGTTTTTGTTATCATTTATTGAATCATTGTATGCATTTTTGATATCTTCAAGTTCTTTATAAGTCGTTTTTATTGCCCTGAAAAAAACAGTGTCGGTATTTTTAAATTGTACCAATGCCCTGAACGGCTCATTTGGTAAATTCTCTTTTTCAATGGTAAGTTTAATCTCTTGTTGCTCTATGGTATTTAAAAGATTTTGTGAGTTAAAGTCTTTTTTATTTTGAAGACAGAAGTCATAGGCTTTCTTTTTGTCCCATTTATGTTGTTCTGAAACCTTTGGGTTATAGGTATTCCCGATATCGTAAAGTTTTTGGGCAATCTGCATGTCCACTTCGTTTGCCAGTTCACTACCGAAACAGTTTTTCCTGATGGAATTCAGGCTGTTCAGGTACAAACTGTCTTTTATCGGGCTGGCTGAATTTTTATAAACAAAATCAACTCTTTGTAAATCAACATCCGTAAACGCTTCAGGCAAAATATCATTTAAATGAAAACGCATGACATCCTGGAATAGTTTAATTGCATTGTATTTAAAGTTCAAAGTATCTTCTGTTAGGATGGTTAGTTTTAAAAATGAACCGGCCGGCAAAAAATAATTCTCATTGCTGATATTGAACTCATTAATTGGATGCGTAAGCCCGGCCTCATCGTTGATAAAGAAATCTATTGCACGGTGGACAAGGAAATCGTACAAAGTTGGCCGGATTATCTTTTCGTTTAAGTTGCAATGGGTAAGAATTTCCTTATAATAACCAATACGGATCAATTTAAGCTTATCGCTGTTTTCTATGGAAGCCTTATAATGGGCAATTGAAGTGGACACAATTTTGTTTAAATCCCAGGTTCTAATATCGTCAGGGATAAAATCGTTTGTAATGCAGCGGTTATAAAAAGTGTAACGGTTATTTTGAAAATACCACCAGTACATTTCAGCCAGCATGGAATGTAAAATCGGCTTTACAGCAAACTGTGCTTCTGAACATAGTTTTTCAGCCGATTCAATGTTCTTCACAAAGGCATCGTCTTCAATCATCGAATTGTACTTCATTTTATAAATCACAGCTTTGATTAGCTGGGGAGTATTTTTCTCAGCAATTGCTTTATTGTAAATCCCCTCTACCATTTCAAGAGCTGTTTTAGGTAACCCCAGCGCATCGATAGAATCTACTTTGTTCCAATCATCCTTATAATTGTCATTCTGTCCAAAAGCAAGGCTGCTATTGAAAAGTACGACTAATGATAAAATCAGCGAACGTGTTTTCATATCATTTTTTCTTTATAAGATGCAAGATAATCGGAAATTCCATAAAAGGTTTTCAGGATATTATAAAAACGGTTTCAAAAATATTATAGTATAACACATTAAGCGATTTTAAAATAAAATGTTATTTTCTTAGAAACTTTTTGTGAATTTCTAAAATATTTGTTTTCATAAAACCCCAACCCCTTAAAAAGGGGCTATAACTGTGCAGTGCAGAAGTTAGCCCTCTTTTATAAGGAGGGTTGGGAGGTAAAAAATATAATATAAAATTTGCAGATAATCTAATAGTTACAATTAAAATTAAAAATAAAAATCACAAAAAGTCTCTTAGAAACTGTTTGTGATTAATAGAAAATTCTAATTCAGAGACTTTTTTGATTGTTTAAGCTAAAATATTTCAATATGATTATTACTGACATTAACATGCTTTCGCTTAATTGTGAAGGAACAGAGGCCACAGTGAATAAAAAAACCGCAAACTGTTTTTTTCCCTGTGTTCTCTATGCTTTCTTATAATTTCGAATGTCAATAATAGCTTTCAATATAGAGTATCTCAAAAATTTCAAATACTTATAGAAAGAATCTCCGTTTTAAAATTCTCTTTAAAGCTAAATTTGGACAAGCCACAACCAAACAGGATACCTTGAAAATAAAGTTTTATCTGATTAAACAATCATTCTTTTATTTTTTTTCTTCTTACTTTTTTTTGCCAAAAAAAGCAAAAAAGGCTTGACGGCGATAACTCGCTCCGTCTCGTACCTCGACTTCGCTCAGACAGCACGCCGCCGAAAAGGAATTTTTATTAAACGCTTCGCGGCAAATTGGATAAACTTTATCAGATTATTATTAAATATTTTGCCAAAAAGTGTTATGATTTTACTGATAAGGTACTAATAGCTACTAAAAAGCCGGGGATTTGCAAGATAAATTCACTGAACACCTTATATAATGTCACTTTCGGTATAATAAAAAATAATTCACTTTTTTCTTGCATATACTTCAATCTTATATATATATTTGCATATATAAGTTTAACGTATATTAAATAATATTTTATATGGTACCAACTGAATTAATAAAAGGATCCCTGAAGTCAATCGTGTTAAAGTTGCTATCCGAAAATGGACGCATGTACGGGTACGACATAACACGCAAAGTGGAAGAACTTACCGCTGGTAAAATAAAACTTACCTATGGAGCCCTGTATCCGATACTTCACAAGCTGGAAGTCGAAGGCGCTGTGAAGACCGAATCGGAGAATTATAACAACCGTACCCGCATTTATTACAAACTCACCCCAAAGGGAAACAGCTTTGCTGCCGAAAAAATTAAAGAACTCGAGGAGTATATCGATGTTATTGGCATGTTGTTGAAACCTAAAATACAATTGGGCTATGTATGAGTTAAGTATTGTTAACATTGAGTTCCTGAAGAAAGATATAAGTAATTCCGGACTTACTTATTCTCATCTTCAGGACGAATTGATTGATCATGTTTGTTGCGATATCGAGTACGAAATGCATAATGGTTTACCATTCGAAAAGGCCTATGAAATGGTGAAACAAAAAATTGGATTTGGCGGGCTCGAGCGCATACAGCATGAAACCCTTTATTTAATTGATAAAAATTATAGAATCATGAAAAAAACAATGAAAATTTCCGGTGTTGTCGCACCTATTCTTATCGCATTTGGTGCGCTTTTTAAAATTGAACATTGGCCATCTGCCACTCTTTTATTGGTATTGGGCTTTTTCTTACTGTCTTTCTTTTTTCTTCCAAGTGCAATTTATGTGAGTTATAAAGAAGTAAGCAACAAGACAAAAAAATTTACCCACATTACCGGTTTTATTGCTACATTCTTTCTTTCAATAAGTTTTCTTTTTAAAGTAAACCATTGGCCTCCAGCTTCAATCTTGTTGACTCTGGGAGTTGCGCTGATGTGTTTGGTATTTCTACCATCACTTATATATAATAAAATAAAGGACAAGGAAATATCAATCCCAAAGTACATTTTTATCCTGGCGCTTTTGGGATTGATCATTTACATTTTGGCATTTATGTTTAAAATGATGCATTGGCCGGGGGCAACTATACTATTTTATTCTGGTTCAACCTTACTTATTTTTATAGCTTTTCCATTGTATGTATATAAAACTTACAAAAATTCTTTATTTGTTGAAAATAGTTTTATTTACGTTGTACTTGTTGTTGTTTGGATTGTTACTCCAACTACTTTAATTTCAATAAATGTTTCAACCCGTGTATTGGGCGAAATGTTCGAGACTGATGCCGGCATTGCCTATACTATTGAATATTTACAGAAAAAAAACAGTTCACTTATAACAAAAACAGGTGGAAATAAAACTGCTATAGCAATTCATTCGAAAGAGCAGGAACTTTATTCATTCATCCAGCGCATCAAATCCGATATGGTAAAAGTCACAGATGGAGTTAACTCTGAATCCCTAACTTCGGGAAAGAATGTCATTATTACGAGCCGGATTTCGAATTTAGGCCAAATGGGTTCGCTTAACCTCATCCTTTTTAATAATGATCACAGAGGAGAAAAACTCAAGGGTTTATTATGCAATTACAGAGCTTTGATAAATTCTGCCTGCGAGAAAACGAATTATCTAATGCTTATGTATAAAACACTGGAATTTGATTTGGGCAAACCTGATGACAATCAAGAGCTTCTTCTCGCCTCATTAAACCGATTAGGGTTGTTTCAAATTAGTGTTTTGCAGGCTGAACAAACATCATTGTTTTTGCTTTCAAATGAGCTAAAAGTTAAAAATAGTTTTGCTTCGAAATGATCAATTATTATTAAAAATATTACTATGAAGAATAAAATATATTATCTGGGAATAGCAACTACCATTATCGTTACTGTAGGTTGTCTTTTCAAAATCATGCATTGGCCAGGGGCAAATGTGATGATTTGTATTGGGTTACTGGTTATTTCGCTTTTTTTTATACCTCTAGCCTTTAGGAGTAGCTTTGCATCTGAAAAAAATAAAAAACAGATATGGTTTTATGTTTTGGCAGCAGTTATACTTTCAATAAATTTTATCAGCGCTTTGTTTAAAATTATGCATTGGCCAGGCGCCGGGTTATTATTAATTATTTCATTGCCATTGCCATTTGTTGTTTTACTACCAGCATTTTTGTTCACTTATCGGGTTGAAAAGGAAATAAACTATAATAACTTTCTGGCCATTATGTTTTTCTTTGCCTATTTTGCTGCTATATCAGCACTGCTTGCTTTGAGTGTCCAGAAGGAGGTACTTACTAGTTTTGTAAAATCGGCAATTGGCTTTGAGCAAAAATCGGAAGTTCTTAAACAGCAGTGCCTTTCTCTTCATTCTGAAATTGTAAATGATTCAACAAAGTTGAAACAAGTGAGACCAATTGCTTCAAAAATAGAAGAACAAGCCAGGTTGCTTTGTGAGAAAATTGATTATTTGAAAAAAATTCTAATTATAAGAGGTTCGGGAAATCCCAGGGAGGTACTGAAGGATTCGAATTACACTGCACTTTGGAAGATAGACCATATGGAAAACAAAGTTTTAGTTGAAAACTACTATTTGGACGAATTAAAAAATGAATTGATTAAATATAAAAATTTAATTTATTCTGATCCAAAATTTCAAAATGACCTAAAAGCATATATAGATAAGGTAATGAACACGGATGATAATTATGATGGGCCATGGTCAAATATTTTTCAAAAAGATAAGAGATTAATTTCGGTCATCGAGAAAATGGATATGTTACAATACCAGGTTAGGTTTGTGTATATCAGACATTGCTTGCAAATGAGTAATTAAAT
>CAVSGB010000153.1:0-12640 GCA_963726845.1 uncultured Bacteroidota bacterium
AAAATAGTGATTTTTCAATTTGTTTTTCTCAGTGTCTTCTTTACTCAGTGTTCATTTTCTATATCACAACATTCCCTTAGAAATGCTCCTTAACTGCTTTGAGGGCTAATTTCTTTATCACTTCAATAATGCTATCTGAATCGAACCCACATTCCTTGTGCAATTCATCTAAAGTACCATGTTCGACAAATTTGTCGGGCACGCCAAGCCTGATAACTTTTGCATAGTAATTGTTATCGGCCATAAATTCAAGAATTGCAGTTCCAAAACCACCAATTACCGAGCCATCTTCAACAGTAATTATCTTTTTAAATTTCTGAAATACTGTGTGAAGCAATTCCTGGTTTAATGGTTTTACAAAGCGCAAATCGAAGTGTGCCGGGACTTCTATATCCGGTGGGATATTTTTTATTGCTTCCTTTACAAAGTTACCTGGATGACCAACCGAAAGAACCGCTACACCGTTTCCATTTGAAATCATTCGGCCTTTGCCGATCGGTAATTCGCTGAAAGGTTTGCGCCAATCAGGCATTACTCCATACCCACGTGGATAACGGATTGCAAAAGTCCCGAAATTCTTCAATTGTGCTGTGAACATTAGGTTTCTCAATTCTTCTTCATCCATTGGGGCAGAAATAATGATGTTCGGAACACAGCGCAGGTATGCCAGATCGAACACACCATGATGCGTAGCACCATCTTCGCCTACAAGCCCGCCACGGCCCATACAAAGGACAACCTGCAGGTTTTGCAGTGCAACATCGTGTATAACCTGGTCGTATGCCCGTTGCATGAAAGATGAATAAATATTACAAAAAGGGACCATGCCTTTTGAAGCCAATCCGGCAGAAAAAGTTACGGCATGTTGTTCCGAAATACCTACATCGAAGGTTCTTTGAGGCATTTCAGCCATCATGATATTCATTGAGCAACCAGTAGGCATCGCAGGCGTTATACCAACAATTTTGTCGTTCAACCTGGCAAGTTCCAGCAATGTTTGCCCGAAAACATCCTGATATCTTAGAGGTTGAGGTTTTTCAATTTTAACTTTAATTATTTCCCCGGTTTCTTTATTGAACGCACCCGGGGCATGCCAAATAGTTTGGTTTTCTTCAGCAAACTTATATCCTTTGCCTTTTAAAGTCAGGACATGTAGAATTTTTGAACCGGGAATATCTTTCAGGTCAGTCAGGATTTTCACAAGGTGGTTCATATTGTGCCCATCGACGGCCCAAAATATCTGAAATGCAATGATTCAAACAGGTTTCCCTGTTTCAACAGAATTCCTTTAACACCGTTTTCGATAGTTTGCGCCATTCTTTGCGCCCGTGGCCCTAACCTGTGCATCTTGCCCATCATGTTCCAGATATCGGCTTTTAGCTTATTGTATGTTTTTGAAGTAGTAATGTCGATTAAGTAATCGCTTAGGGCGCCTACGTTCGGATCTATCGACATGTTATTGTCGTTGAGGATAACAAGCAGGTTGGTTTTAAGGTTACCTGCATTGTTCAACCCTTCGAAAGCCAAACCACCTGTAAGGCTGCCATCGCCTATTACAGCTATTACCCGTCTGTCTTTTTCGTTTTGAAAGTTGGCAGTGGCAGCAATTCCAAGCGCTGCTGATATAGATGTGGAAGAATGTCCAACCCCGAAAGAGTCATAAATACTTTCGCTCATTTTTGGAAATCCACTTATACCACCATATTTCCGGTTTGTATAAAAAATATCTTTTCGCCCGGTAAGTATTTTATGTCCGTAAGCCTGGTGCCCGACATCCCAAACAAGCTGGTCGTAGGGTGTATTGTAAACGAAATGTAAAGCAACAGTCAACTCAACCACACCAAGGCTTGCACCCAAATGACCAGGATTTGAGCAAACTTCATCAATTATAAACTGGCGAAGTTCCGAACTTACCTGAATAAGTTCATTAATTGAAAGCTTACGCAAATCTTCCGGAAACCTTATATCATCGAGTAAACGCTTTTCTTTTTGATTATTTCCTTCTGTTTCAGACATTCTCTTCCCTGCAAAAATTTATCAAATATATTAATAATCGGAAACTTAATCCCATTGAATTTTTTAAAGCTGATTATGAGGCTATTTTGCAAATAATCTCTTTATTTTACAATTCAAATCTGAACAATTGAAAAATGAAAAAGTTAGTTTCTTTTAAAGTGCTTGGTTTTACAACATTTCTGGTTTTGGTATCATGTGTACCGGCACAGAAGTTTCAGGAAGTTGAAAAAAAATATAAAAATTGCAACTTCGAACTTGACTTGATAAAACAAAAACAGGAACAGCTTTCTGTTGAAAATACTGAAATGAAGCAACAGTTGAACAGGAACACAAACCAACTCAACAGCTTAATTAAGGACAGCCTTGCAAAAGCAGGCGAACTTGAAAAAATTCATAATGAAAATGAAAAATTAGGCAAACAATATTCTGAAATGCAGGAATCACAGGAATCTTTGTTGAAAGGAAATGCCCGGGAAACATCTAAACTGATGTTACAATTACAGTCCACCCAGGAAAATTTAAAAAAGAAAGAAGAAAATTTAAAGATTACGGAGACTGCATTGAATGAAAAAAAGAAGAATCTGGACAACCTTACTATTGAGCTTGAAAAACGCGACGCAAGGTTAATTGAAGTAGAACATGTGCTTTTTAAAAAAGATTCAGTTGTTACCAACCTTAAAACAAAAGTCTCTAATGCATTGCTTGGTTTCGAAAACGATGACATGACAATAAAAATTCAAAATGGGAAAGTTTACATTTCACTTGAAGAAAATTTATTGTTTAGATCAGGTAGTACAACAGTTGACCCTAAAGGTATTGAAGCGCTGAAAAAATTAGCCCGGGTACTTGAACAAAACACTGATATCAATATCACCATTGAAGGGCATACCGATAATATGCCTTATAAATCGGGTGGGTGTATCAAAGACAATTGGGATTTAAGCGTACAACGTGCCACTTCGATTATCCGCATCCTTCTTGATATTTCGAAAATAAACCCGAAACGTTTGACAGCATGCGGGCATGGCGAGTTTGTCCCGCTGGTTGCCAATAAAAACTCTGAGTCGCGCGCAAAAAACCGACGCACAGAAATTATCCTTACACCTAAACTCGATGAATTATTTAAAATCCTGGAAAACAATTAATATGGATTCATTATCTAAATTGCCTAATATTGGCCCTGTTTTGGCTGAGAAACTGAAGAAGGCCGGAGTTTCTTCAGAAAAGGAATTAAAAATTTTGGGAAGTGAAAAGGCTTTTTTGCTTATAAAAGAAATTGACCATAAAGCATGCCTTAGCAACTTGTGTGCACTCGAAGGTGCGATACAAGGCATACGTTGGCACAACCTTCCAAAAAATAAAAAAAAGGAAATGGAAATTTTCTACGAACTTTGCAAATAAGCCTGGCTCTCAGATTTGTTTCATAAAATAAGTTTCCTTCGACATTATCTGGCAGTTTTACAAATCATAAATTTTGACGTAATTAGAAACTGATTTATCTTAAATTTGCCAACTATTTTATAATTATGGCAGTAAGTATTTCAATTGAACAATCAAGAAGCATTGTCGACGTCGTAAGCAAAGTGCTGGAAAAAAATTTTCCACTTGATAAAACGTTGAACTTTCATTTTCGGGATAACCACATTTCTGATGAATACGAAAGGGCTGCAATCGCAGAAATAAGTTATGAAATTGTGCGCTGGTGGCGGCTTTTGCTCGAGATTAACAATAGCTGGCCAATTTCAGGACAGGTAAACTATTACAGTTTGTTGGGGGCCTGGCTGGTTTTAAATAATTGGCATGTACCATCGTCAATGTACTTTAAAGCCGTTAATAAAGATTCTGTAAAAAGCGAATACCAGCACCTTTCAACTATAAGAAAAATAAGGCAATCTGTTCCTGATTGGCTTGACCAGGCCGGTTACTCTGCTTTTGGTGCAGACTGGGAACTGGAGTTGGAAGCTTTAAATAAAGTCCCTTCAATTTGTCTGCGTACCAATCGGTTAAAAATTAAACCGGCTGAACTTGCACAAAAGTTGAAAACCGAAGGGTTTGAAACTACTAATGCTGAAAAAGTGCCAGATGCTTTAATCTTAAAAGAACGTGCTAATATTTTCTCATCGAAGTATTACAAAGATGGATATTTTGAAGTGCAGGATGCGGGTTCTCAAATAATTGCCCCTTATCTCGATGTAAAACCCGGAATGCGGGTTGCGGACGTTTGTGCCGGGAATGGCGGAAAGACTCTCCACCTTGCCAGCCTTATGCAGAACAAGGGCAAAATTATTGCAATGGACACAAAAGAAGAAAAATTGAAAACATTAAAAAGCCGTCTGACTAGAACTGGAGTTGAAATAGTTGAAACACGGTTATTGGAGTCGTCGAAAACGTCAAAAAGACTGGCAGATAGTTTTGACAGGTTATTGCTCGATGTCCCTTGTTCGGGGACTGGCGCCTTACGCCGCAACCCTGAGATTAAATGGCGCATGACCCTGGAACATGTTAAAAAACTGCAAAAGATCCAGGCTGATTTATTGCGAAACTATTCAATAATGCTTAAAAGCGGAGGCCTCCTGGTCTATTCAACATGTAGCATTTTACCTTCAGAAAACCATGAACAAATTATATCGTTCCTTAAAAACAACCCATCGACGTTCGAACTAATAAAAGAACAATTTGTTTCTCCATTTACTATTGGTTTCGATGGGTTTTATATGGCGCAGCTAAGGAAGAAATGATTTTTTAATATAATAGATTCAAGAACAAAGAGTAAAGGGTTACGAATAAAGAGTTAAGATTGAAAGGCCAAGACTATTAAATCATTAATTTTTAAAACAAAATGGCTAAGATATAAATAAATGTAGGTGAATATATTTAGCATATTTGAATTTTGGTGTTCTTTGGTGCTCTTGTGTTTTGGTGACAAAAATTAAGTGGCCACCAAAGCTCCAAATCACAAAATTTAACTTCGTTGAGGGCTGCGCCGTTAGCGAAAGGGACACAATAAATTATATCCTAGCCAACAAAATGAATTATATTATCACAATTGTCTTAAAATTCTTTGTTCCTTACCCTTTGTTCTTAAATTATAAAAATTGGCCATGGGAATAATAACATTAATACTTATCGGCATTGGCCTTTCGTTCGACACTTTTGCTGTATCGGTCAGTTGTGGAATTGTGGAAAGTAAAATGCGATTTTGGCAGGCTTCACAGATTGCTATATTTTTTGCTTTCTTTCAGGCAATAATGCCAATTATTGGATGGCTTCTTGGCTTAACCGTAAAAAATTATATCATTCAATTCGACCATTGGATTGCTTTTGGATTGCTTTCATTCGTGGGTGGTAAAATGATAATAGAAAGTTTTAAAAAACCAGAAGAAAAAAAATTTAATCCAAGAAAAATAAAAACTGTTATCATTTTATCATTTGCAACAACAATAGATGCTTTTACTGTGGGGATTAGCCTGGCTTTTCTGCAGGTTAATATGCTTCTTGCCTCATTTATTATTGGCATCATTACTTTTATTATTGCTATGCTTGGTTTATTGTTTGGTAAAAAGTTGGGCGAAAAGTCAGGGAAGAAAATGGAAATTCTCGGCGGCATAATCCTGATAGCCCTTGGTTTGAAATTATTGATTGAGCATTTGCTAAATTAAGGATGTGTTCGAAATATTGGCTATATTTTTTGATTTTTAAAAATTAGACTTAAAGCATCTTTAATTATTAGTTTTGAAAGATAAATTCAAATTGCATAGCTTTGATTTTGAAAAAACCAGACAAATTATGAGTAATACGATAAATTGGGGAATTATGGGCACCGGATTTATTGCAAATAAATTTGCAACCGCATTAGCTTGTGTCCCAAATGCAAAATTATTAGCTGTTGGTTCCAGGACAATTGAGAAATCAATGTCTTTTGCACAGGAAAACAATATACCAAAAGCTTATGGTTCTTATTCTGAAATTGCCAAAGACAAAGATATCAATGTTATATATATTGCCACACCCCATGTTTTCCATTTCGAAAACACCATGATGTGCCTGGAAAATAATAAGGCAGTATTGTGTGAGAAACCTTTTGCAATGAACGAAAGGGAAGTATTGGCTATGGTTTCCAAAGCCCGTGAAAAGAAGATTTTCCTCATGGAAGCTTTATGGACAAGGTTTTTGCCGACTGTTGCCAAAATACTCGAGATAATAAATTCCGGTGTAATTGGAGAAATTGTTAATATTAAATCCGATTTTGGTATCAAGCCACCTTATAATCCCAATGGTCGTCTTTTTAATCCAGAATTGGGCGGTGGCAGCCTTCTTGATATTGGCATTTATCCTGTTTTTATTGCACTGCTTCTTTTAGGCGAACCTGATGAAATTGCAAGTGAAGTTTTAATTGGAAAAACCGGCGTGGATGAAACCCTTTCGACTATATTCAGATATAAAAACGGAAAGATGGCCTCTTTATATAGTACATTTCTTGCTGAAACTCCTGTAGAAACAGATATATGTGGCACAAACGGGCGCATTCGCCTGAACAGGATGTGGTTCATGACAAATAATTTTACCATTACCATGAACGATGGCAAAACTGAAAACGTTGAATATAATTATCCGTGCAATGGTTATGAATATGAGGCTATAGAAGTTACAAACTGCCTGCTTAACGACCGCTGCGAAAGCCGCCAGATGTCGCTTGATTTTAGTATAAAACTAATCAGGTTATTGGACAGGATCAGGAAACAATGTGGCATAAAGTATGCTATGGATTATTAATGAATTATGAATTATGAATTATGAATAATTTAAATCAATAGTTCGGTATATTTTTAACGTGAATTTATATGTAATTGATTTGGTGATATTTGGTGTTTTTACTTACACACACGTGCCTTCACACTGGCAGTTCGTGAAGATATACGTTGTGTTTTGGTGGCAAGAAATTCATAATAGCCACAAAATCACCAAGTCACCAAATTACACCAAAATATTTACCGAACTATTGTTAAATAATACAAAGAAAAAAATAATTGTTTTAGTAATTACCTAACGTTTCGCTTGGTTATCAGTACAAAATTCTTTAAAAAATGAAATCAATAGTATATAAACTTTCTTTATTCTTTTTTTCAATTTTTGTATTATTGAATTACAGTTGCAAAAAGGAAATTGTTGCGCCGGCCTCAGAAATCGATTCAGTTCATGCAATCAATAAAATAGTTTACGATTACATGAAAAACTGGTATTTGTGGTACGATAGCATTCCAAATGTCGATTATACAAAATATTCAACCCCGGATAGTTTTTTAAATGCAATTATTTATAAGCCAATAGATCGCTGGAGTTTTATAATTACAAAAACCCAATATGAAAATGAATTTATCCAGGGAACATATTATGGCCATGGCTTTGCAGTTGGGCTGGATGCACAGGGAAATATTCGGATTTCGGTTATATTTAATAATTCAGATTTATACACGGCCGGCGTTAGAAGAGGCTGGATAATTTCAAAAATTAATGGTATAACCCCCGATACCGGAAATATAGACAATTTATTAGGCAAAAATATTGCAGGGCTTCAAAATACTTTCCTTTTTACCAGGAGCGACAATACAGAAATTACCATAACATCCACCAAAAAAAATATCACGATGAACATGGTGCTTTATTATGATACACTAAACGTAAGCAACAAAATTGTTGGTTATATTTCGTTTTATGCATTTCTTGGTAATGCACAAACTGAACTTGACTCAGCTTTTAATTTTTTTAAAAACACGAATGTCAGTGAATTGGTACTGGACATGAGATATAACGGAGGAGGTGACCTAAATATTGCCGATTCACTGGCAAGCATGATTGGAGGAAATTTAGGGGCAAACCAAACATTTGTTACATTAACTTATAATAATAAAAATACATCGAGCAACACGACAATATTATTAAATAAGAAATATCTGTCACTTAATTTAAACCGATTGTTTGTTATTACAACCAATTCAACAGCTTCTGCAAGCGAAGCTGTTATAAATGGTTTAACACCTTACATGCCTGTTAAATTAATTGGTTCGCAAACTTATGGTAAACCTACCGGTATGAATATTTTCTCAATTGACCATTATAATTATGTTTTAGCCCCGGTAATGTTCAAGCTTACAAATAAATTTGGCAATGGCGATTATTTCAACGGCCTTCCTGTGAACCAGCAAACGCCTGACGATTTAGACCACGATTTTGGCGACAGGAACGAAGCTTGTCTTCACCAGGCGCTATATTTTATTCAAAATGGGAATTTTGATGCATCATTGAAATCATTTTATATTCCTCGCGCAAATCTTAAAAAGGGTTGGAAATTGCTGATGGATGTTCATTAATTTAAATTGAAGATGGAAAGGGTTATTCTGGGCATCGACCCGGGAACAACAATAACCGGCTACGGGGTAATTACAGCTTCCGGGAAAAGTCCTTTGTTACTGGCTTTTGGCGTAATCAACTTATCCAAGTTCGGCGATCATTACGAAAAACTTCAGAAAATTTTTGAACGCACTTCCTCGTTAATTGAAGAATACAAGCCATCGGAGTTAGCAATCGAATCGCCTTTTTTTGGCAAGAATGTACAATCAATGCTAAAGCTTGGACGTGCGCAGGGTGCTGCCATTGCAGCGGCTTTGCACAGAAACCTACCGATTTATGAATATGCACCCCGCAAAATAAAAATGGCAATCACAGGGCAGGGAAATGCTTCGAAAGAACAGGTTGCTTTTATCCTTCAAAGAATGTTGAAATTTGATGAAATTCCTGAAAATCTCGATGCAACTGACGGCCTGGCTGCAGCAGTCTGCCATTTCTTTCAGAATACATATCAGTCTGATGAAAAAGGCAAGGCTAAAAACTGGAAAGATTTTGTATCAAAAAATCCGGGCAGGATTGCATAAGAGTTTTAAAATTTAAACATTTGGTTATAAAATTCAACATTAATATTAGATTTTTCAAATAAACTACTACTAATATTGTTATCCCTAAATTTTAAAAAATTGAATGGCTAATTTAAATTAACGGCAGAACATTTATCGCTACATTATTAATTTAATAATAGAAAAAGGAAGATACAAATGAGACAAATAAAATTAATTGCAATACTCCTTTTAAGTGGGTTAAATACAGTGGTTAACGCCCAAAATAAGCTGGGTGTAAACGAAAAAAATGGGACTCAAACATCTTTTACATTTAAAAGTATCAGAAAGTTAACTTTTCAGACGGGAAATTTGATAGTAAATAAAACCGATGGAAATATAAGTACGTATGCATTAAGCGATATTCGTAATCTGAGTTTTGAATACCTGACAACCAATGTTTCAGTCATTGATAGTCAGAAAAACAGCAATTTAATGCTCTATCCTAATCCGGTAACAGAACCAGCTTCAAATTAGTTTTAATACTTCAAAAGCAGGGATACTGCAAATAGAAATAGTTGATTTACAGGGCAAGGTTCTTCACCAGCAAAAGATAAGCAGCCAAAACGGGACAAACCATGCAATAATTTATGTTGCACAATTATATGCCGGGCTTTATTTATGCCGTTTACAAAACGGAGAGAAACTTGAGACAATTAAATTTTTAAAAAACTAAAATAAAGGAGGAATTAAAATGAGAACAACATGCAAATTAATTTTGGCATTTTTATTAATTAGTAGTTTTACAATTGCCCAGGACTCCTTGTATATTTACAAATCAGGTTCCTTAGTGACAAAACGTGCTATAGCCGACATTGACAGTGTTATTTTTTACAATGCAAACAATACCAGGAACAATATTTTATCTGTTTCTATTACAGGCCAGATTGGAAGTGTAAAAGATTCCATTAACAGAATATATAGTATTGCCATGCCGGCAAATATTACCTTAACTAACCTGGCGCCAACAATTATAGTTTCTCCCGGGGCAACCATTTCGCCGGCTTCTGGTCAGGTTGTTGATTTTAGTAAAGGAAATGTAACTTACACAGTAACTGCTGAAAATGGATCTTCTGTTACCTGGAATATCCAGGTCAGTACTACCCTTCCTCTCATAGCTGCCAATAACAGCAACATTCAATACATTGGAAGGGTTAATTTCAGTAGTCCTACAACTCCAGTATTTTCGAACCCGGGGGTTTATATCCAAACCAATTTTACAGGTACATTTTGTGATATTTACATGCAAGCTTCAACCGGTAATAATTATATAGAAGTGGTTATCGACGACAAAGCGCCGGTAAGGTACTTATTGAGTACTGCAAGGAAAACATACAGGGTAGCAGATAGCCTGAGTGAGGGAGTTCACAAAATCCTAATATGCAAGGATACAGAAGCAGCTGTTGGGTATATTACATTTTTGGGATTCCGTTGCGAGGGGCTTTCACCGGTTACAGATTTGCCAGCAAGAAAAATTGAATGTTATGGAAATTCGATTACCTGTGGGGCATGTATGCTTAACGGCCCCCCCTGTGCATTGGTTGACAATGGCACTAACTGGAATGCGGCAAACTGCGCTTACCTGTCTTATGGTGCTTTAACCGCGAGGGCTTTAAATGCACAATGGCAAATAACTGCAGTTTCCGGTATCGGCCTGGTTCAAAGTTGTTGCAACATGACCTATACAATGCCTGATGTATATAATCTTCAGGATCTTGGTAATTTATCTTCGGTAAAATGGAATTTTACCAAATATATTCCTGACGTAGTTACTATTTGCCTGGGACAAAATGATGGGTCGACAATTGTTGCATCAGATACTTTTAAAAATACGTATATTAATCTTGTTAAAAATATAAGGTCAAAGTATGCTAATGCAAGTATATTCCTGCTTACAAGCCCAATGGCAGATAGTAGTGGTTCAAGTACCTGCTTGTTTAAGGTTATGCAAACATATCTTGCAAGTATAGTCGATTCAATTAATTCTGCCGGGGATACCAAAGTTTATTGGGTTTCATTACCTCACGATCAAAGAGGTGGATGTGCATCTAACCCTCATCCTAATGTAGCACAACATGAATCAATAGCAGCAGTGCTTGAAACTGCAATTAAACAGAAAATGGGTTGGTAAAATCTTGAATACTCCGAAAAATTTGTTCATATTATTAAGCCGGGTTCAATGCCCGGCTTAATTTGTTATGGATTAAAATGATTCATTGTTCCTGCAAAACTTTTGAGGTCTTAAAAACCTTAAAGGTTTATCAGCCGGTTCGACCCATCATCACTTTATATATAAAAGGCTTTTTAGAAAATTTATTAGGTTATTATCCTGTTTTTTCTTCCAATTAAAACGTAAATGACTATTCCAATTATTGGAATAAAAGTCAAAACAAGAATCCAACCCAATTTTAAATATGATTCTTTGAATTTGCCCTTCAATACTTCAAGCAACATCCAAACCAGCAATGAAAACAATAAAAGGAATGGAATCGCTGACAGAAATACAAATATTACATGTAGCATATTTTTGTTCTTCTCAATATATCTCAACATCAAAAGGCAGTCTGGCCTGAACTCCCTGCATTTTCAAAAGGTTTCTATATTGCTGGATGTATTTATATTCATTTCCAAGTTCCGATTTAAGGATATTATTTTTTGCATCGCCGGTCAATTCTTCAATTATTTTTTCAAATGGATCTTCGAGTTTTGGAAGTTCGATAAGCCTGTAATTATCGATTTTCACTTTTCTGGCAGCAATAGCAATCGCATCATTTAGCCCGCCAATTGTATCAACGAGTCCAAGCCCGATTGCATCTGCACCTGTCCATACGCGGCCCTGGGCAATATCGTCTACTTTTTTCTTATCAAGAATTCGCCCTTCAGCTACATGTTCGATGAACGTATTATAGATTTTATCCACTTCAAACTGCATTATCGTTTTTTCAGCGCCACTCATAGGTCTTGTAATTGTTGGAAAATCTGAATGTTCATTAGTCTTTGCAACATCAGTTGTAATACCTATTTTCTGATTGATAAATTGCTTTATATTGATCATTAATCCAAAGACACCTATTGAGCCTGTAATAGTACCCGGACTTGCCACAATTTTGTCGGCGGCACAAGCAATATAATACCCACCTGAGGCTGCTAAATCGCCCATCGAAGCGATGACCGGTTTAACTTTTGTTGTAAGTTTCACTTCACGCCAAATAATATCAGAAGCAAGGGCGCTGCCGCCTGGCGAATTTATACGAAATACAATTGCTTTAATGCTGCTATCATTTCGCGCATCACGAAAGGCCTTCGAAATTCGTTCTGAAGAAACAAAGTTTTCGCCTTCGTTGCCCATTACTACATCGCCTTGTGCAAATATTATGGCAATTTTGGATTTTGCATAAACTTTTCCCGATAGTTTTTTAGGGACTTTCTCAAATTTAGACAAACTGATAAATTCAGGAACTTTATTTTTCTGGCCTGATAGTTTCAGCAATTTGGCACTTACCTGGTCTTTGTAAAAAAGGCTATCGACAACCTTATAAGCAAGGCAGGTATCTGCATCGGCGAGTATCATTTTATTGGCAAGAATATTTAATTGATCTTTGCTAATATGGCGTTGTTCTGATATTCCTGATAAATAATTATCCCAAATAGAATTAATAAATTCTGTAACCTGTAAT
>CAVSGB010000154.1:0-17365 GCA_963726845.1 uncultured Bacteroidota bacterium
AAAGTAATGAACAACCTGATGAAAGCTTTCGAAAGTGATTTGGGGGCGAAAATAAGGCATTAATAATTGTATTCAAAAGAAAATAAATGGCCAAAAAATTCAATAAAACCATCAAACCAGATGTTACCCGGAAGTTAGGGAAAAACTATTTACAGGCTCAAAACCCTGGCAACAATCAATCGAAAAATAAAGGAAATACTCAACGATTGGATTTGCTCGACAGAACAGACAATTTTTTTCAGAAGCACCAGGACAAGGTTTTTTATTTATCGCTGGTACTTACATTTGTTATTAGCATTATTTTGTTTAATTTCTGCGTTAGTATATCTGGCGATGATGCGTCATACATAGTTCGTGCGGCCGATTTTATAAAAGATTTTAAATATCCGGGTTTCCAGGCCCGCTTTATCCAATAATACTTTCTCCTTTAGTGTTTCTATTTGGGATTAATATAATAATCTTAAAGGCATTATCTTTAGTTTTTATGCTCGGCTTCATCTGGTTTTTCTATAAATCGTTTAAAAATAATATCTCTCCATTCATCCTGTCCTGTAGTTTAATCCTGTTATCGATAAATCACTTATTATTATATTATTCAAGCCAAACGTATAGTGAAGCGTTTTTTCTTTTTCTTCAGGCTTTGTTTTTTTATACGTTTTTTAAATTTTTTATAGAAAAAGAAACAACCGAAAATAAAATAGAGAATTTTAAAAGACATGCATTTTTGGCTGTTTGTATTCTTATGCTTGGATTGACAAGAAACATTGGAAATTTGGCTTTTGGTGTTGTGCTATTTTATTTTATCCTTCACAGGCAATGGAAAAACCTTCTTTACATAACAATTGCATTCGCTATAGTTTTTGTTTTATTTCAGGCTATTAAATATATACTTTGGGGAGATACCGGATTGCAATTTGCAGCGCAGGGTTCAGGATTGATGAACAAAAATTATTATGATCCGACTGCCGGTACAGAAAACTTTTCAGGGTTTATAACCCGTTTCCTTGCAAATTCAAACTTATACATTTCCAGTAGTTTTATGGCAATGCTTGGCTTCAGTTCTGATATTCCTTTGGAAAATGGTGTGCCGGTTATTACAATAATTTATTATATCCTCATTATTACAGGTATTTTCCTCGTGTCGAAAAAAAATAAATTTCTTTTATTTACCGGTATATATACATTTGTTTTCCTGGTTACGACTTTTGTAATTCTTCAGACAATTTGGTTCCAGCTTCGGATTATAGTTCCTTTCTTTCCATTAATGCTGATTTTCCTTTTAAGTACGATATACTTTCTGTTGAAAATTAATCGTTTTAAAAAATTCCAAATATTTACGCTATTATTTGTTATAATAATTCTGGTTACTTCTTCGGTTAAAACGAAAGATCATTATAACGAAATGTCCCACTCTGGCGATATTTATGACGGGCTTACACCGGATTGGGTTAATTACATAAAAGCAAGTAAATGGTCTGCAGAAAATATTCCTAAAGAAATTAACATTGCTTGCAGAAAACCTACTATTTCTTTTATTTATGGCAACGGAAGACATTTTTTCGGGATCGACCGTGTTCCAACCTATCCTTTAGCGCCATTAATGAATAATTGGTTACGAAATAATAATAAATATATTGCAATTAATTCTGTTAATTTGAGTAGAGAAAGTCTTGTTTTTTATTCAAAATCAAAGCTTAACGAAAATATTAAAGCGTTTGTTACCCAGGAAAAAAAGCTATTTTTTATTTTCGAAGAGCCTAAGGACAATAAAGAAAGGTTTTATAATGAATTAAATACTTTTACAGATAAGCAGATTCACGATGCCGTGATATTTAACAAAATGTTTATACAAAAAGCCGATGTTCTGTATCCTGATTCATTGGTACAACAGCTATGCAAGAACAAAATAAAATATATTCTGGCTGCCAGCATAAGGGCCAATATTGAACAGAAGAACAAGATTGTAAATACTATTAATCGCTACATGATAGTAATCAGGTTTCGTTACCCGAAACTTTTTACTGATGAGATGAAATTTGGGGATGAAGAGCCAACAACACTTATTAAAGTGCATTATGAAAATTACAATTTTTCTTTTTGCAATTAATGATTTTGTAGTCAGTCGAAATGTTTAATAGCTTTATTTTTATTGATAAAACTTGGCTATGTTATAAATTATTGTGGTTCTTTAGTGAAATTATAGTGGATTGGTGCTTTGGTGCTTACTATTATTTTTGCCACTAATTCACAAAAACACCAAATAACACAAAAATTAATTCTACTTTGGCAAATTGAAATAATGTTTATATTGTTAAATATTAAGTTGTTGCTCAAAAATAAGGTAATAAGGTTTCGTCAAATTGCACATTAATATTCTACTAAGGTTTAAAAAAAAATAAGGTTTGAAAATCTTTAATTAGGTTTGTATTTACTTTGAAAAATCTTATTTCTATTTTTTCGACCTTAGTAGAAAAATATTTTTGAAATTGTAACCTTATTACCTTATTAACATTCAATATTTTATCAAAATAAACCCGATTTACCAAAGTAGAATTACTTTGTTTTACATTAACAAGTTGTTTTTTATCTCAGGAGCTGCAGGAAATGAAAGGGAATATTCCAGGTTCATTCCCGATCATTTATTCTGATTAATGTTTCTTATGTTCTTTTCTCATTTCTTCTTCCATTTTCTGATATTGCTCAAATTGTTCCGGCGTTAATACAGTTTTCAACTCTCCGGATTTCTTTTCGCGTAATCCTTTAATTTTTTCGCGGTTTGCCTGACGTTCAGAAGTTGAAGCCTGGCTATTCTGCTGGCGTATATCATTCATTTGCCTGGCATATTTTAAATTGATGTCGCCAACTTTTATGGTTTGTTCATCAGTCAGATTGAGCTTTTCTTTCATTTTATCAGTTTCAGTCTTAGCCATATCCTCCGGCGTAGTACTTTTTTGGGCATGTAAACTGCCCGGCAGTATAAATGCAAATACCATTGATACGGCCATAGAAATTAATTTTAATCGCATAATTTTTGTTTTTAGTTTATAATAATATATTTTACAAATTAATTAATCTGACATAACCTTTTGTTACCCATTTGCTTTCTATATCTTGGCTCTTGATTCTTGCATTATATATAATATCTCAGCATATCATTTAGATAAATGAACCTTACTTTCTTCTTTAATAGAAAATGTTTTAGAAAAAAACCATATGCCACCTTTTAAAGAACCTTCTATTTTTAAATCAGCCTGCCCTTCTTTCAAAATCGATGCGCCCGATAACAATGAAGTAACTTTTCCGCTGTAATCTAATTCAAAAGGAAAGTCGTAAGTATCTTGTGAATGGGCAGGCAAAATGAGATCATTATCAAGTTTCAATTTAGCAAGTTCAACGTTATTAAGCATAACATGAAAACTAACATTTTTTACTTTAAGTTTAAAAAAATTTGGGTTTTCAATGGGTAACATAATATCAGCTTTTAAAGCAGACTTGCCAGACTTACTGATATTCACATTCTCAACTTTTCCAAACTTTAACGGATGAATGGCACAAGAACAAGCAATAAATAAAAATAAAATAAAACCAATGAGGTTATAATTCTTTTTTATTTTCATAAAATTAAATATTAATTAGGGTATAAATAAGTTCATATTGACCTTGCAAAAATTGTGCTAACAATAAGGCAAAAACAAAGAATATAGAATTATTAACAAATAATGACTAAATTATATTTTATGGTTTTGTGGAATTAAATTATTCCAATAGTTCGGTAAATATTTAAGTGTAATTTGGTGACTTGGTGATTTTGTGGCTATTATGAATTTCTTGCCACCAAAACACAACGTATATCTTCACGAACTGCCAATGTGAAGGCACGTGTGTGTGAGTAAAAACACTAAATATCACCAAATCAATCACATATAAATTCACATTATAAATATACCGAACTTTTGTTATTCTATACATGTCCAAAATTTCAAAACATGTTGAATTGTCAAGACAAACTCAATACCAATAGGAAAATATTACCTTAGTTCTGGATAATTTATTTAAGGCTAAAGACCTTTATTTAATCTCATTGGGTAAATTCCCTGCCGGGAGCGGCGAAAATATTTATCAAATGAAATGGCCACGAATGCACGAATAATTAATTCGTGAATTCGTGGCTATTATTAAAAATTTGAGTGTGAGTAGCATTTTACTTTTATCTATCAATTTTTCAAATTGAACTAAATAATATCCAAAAGTTTATTTTTAAGCAGACTATGGATACACCGTCCGCTTGAGGTGGGGTAGTTTATTTGTCCTTCACTAAAAGGCTATTTGAAAATTAAAATTTTAACGCAAAGACGCCACGATGCTGAGTTTTATTTGCAATAAAATCAACGCTTTGCGTTTTTGCGCCTTAGCGTTTGAATGTATTTTTTCGGCTTTTTACACAGACTCCTATTAAACAGAAGTTAAATTAGGAATTTTAAACTTCAATCTCCATCCCATCTTCAGCCATTATTGTATTTGGAAAAACCGCTGAAGTTTCTATTAGGAATTGTGAATCGTTTTTATAACGGGATGAGAAATGACCTATTACTAATTTTTTTACATTGGCCAATTGGGCAATTATAGCAGCCTGGGTTGTTGTGCAATGAAGTGTTGCTTTGGCCAATTTTGAATCTTCTTCCAGGAAGGTCGCTTCATGAAAAAGTAAGTCCACATTTTCAATAAAAGGAATAATTGATTCTGTATACTTTGTATCGGTGCAATATGCATAACTTTTGGATTGAGGAGGAGCTATCGTTAGTTGCTGGTTTGGAATTACTTTCCCATCATCAGTTATAAAGTCTTCTCCATTCTTGATGTTTATTATATCTATTATTCCCGGTTTATAATACTCAACCGCTTCCTCGCGGATATTTCTTAATCTTGGTTTTTCTTTAAAAATAAAGCCAACACATGGGATCCTGTGTTTTAAAGGTATAGTAGAAACTTCAAATTTTCCATCTTCATAAATTAGCTGAGTTTTCTTTCCACCAAAAAAATGATAAATGATTGGATAATTCAGGTTGTCCTGAAAAAATACAAAATGGCTATCGAGTATTTCTTTAATTTGTGGATGTGCATAAATATGAAGTTCTGCTTTGCGACCCATCATGGAGTAGGTTGAAAGCAAACCAAAAAGTCCGAAAACATGGTCGCCGTGCAGGTGACTGATAAAAATATGGTTGATCCGTCCGATTTTTTGTTTAAACCGGCGTAATTGCATTTGAGTTCCTTCGCCACAGTCAATTAAAAAAAACCGCTCATCGTGATTGACAAGATGAGCGGTTAAATTTCTTTTCGTCGTAGGTAAAGCAGAGCTGCTACCTAATATTGTTACGGAAAATGACATTCATGTATAATGAATTATTTTTTATCGCCTTCTAAAAGCTCAACAGCCTCATTGACCGATTCTGTGATATTCAGAACAGTATCGAGTTGAGAGATAATAATTAATCGTTCAACTGCATCGTTAAGGCCGGTAAGTACAAATTTGCCACTTGCGTTTTTACACAAGCGGTTGGCTACAAGAATTGCACTTAAACCGGACGAATCGCAATAACGGCAATTGCTCAGGTCGAGAATAATATTTTTCTCCCCATTGCCTGAAATCAGCACTAGCTCTGATTTCAATGATGGCGCAATGTGGGTATCAAGCTTTTCCTCAAGAACCTGAATCAATGTATGATTCTCCAGTTTTTCAATCTTGAATTCCATTGTATTTAATTTTAGAATTTGATGTTCAAATTACTCAGATTTTTCAGATTTCTTACTCTTTTTCTGGTTTTCTTCCATTTCAGTTTTTATAGCCTGCAATTCACTGATATCACCAAGTGTTGTTTTTTCAATATTGGCTTTAACTTTCTTGGTAGCCTTTTTTGTCGTTTCATCACTTGTTTTTTTAGTTGCAGCTTCTTCGGCTTTCTTTTTATCTTCAAATACCCTGCTGTGCGACAAGATAATCCTTTTTGCCGACTTGTTGAACTCAATCACCTTGAATTCGAGTTTTTCATCAACTTTAGCAGTCGAACCATCTTCTTTTACAAGATGTTTTGGGGTCACAAAACCTTCAACACCATAAGGTAATGCAACCAATGCGCCTTTATCAAAAATTTCAATAATTGTACCTTCGTGCACACTATCGGTAGTGAAGATGGTTCAAATACTTCCCATGGATTTTCTTCGAGTTGTTTGTGGCCTAGGCTCAAGCGGCGGTTTTCTTTGTCAATCTCGAGAACAGCTACTTCAATATCATCACCTACATTTGAAAATTCTGCAGGATGCTTGATTTTCTTGGTCCAAGAGAGGTCCGAAATATGGATAAGCCCATCAACACCTTCTTCTATTTCAACGAACACACCAAAGTTAGTAAAGTTACGAACTTTTGCTGTATGTTTACTACCAATGGCATATTTTTCTTCAATATTCTGCCAGGGATCTGCTTTTAATTGCTTCATGCCAAGGGACATCTTCCTTTCTTCACGATCAAGTGTCAAGATAACTGCATCGATAGTATCACCAACTTTAAGGAAATCCTGGGCACTACGTAAATGCTGCGACCATGACATTTCTGAAACATGGATTAACCCTTCAACTCCAGTGGTGATCTCGACAAAAGCGCCATAATCGGCCATAACAACAACTTTACCACTTACTTTATCCCCAACTTTTAAATCGGCGCTTAATGAATCCCAGGGATGTGGAGTAAGTTGTTTTAACCCTAAAGCGATACGTTTTTTAGAATCGTCAAAGTCCAAAATAACTACGTTTAATTTCTGGTCTAATTGAACAATTTCTTCAGGATGGTTAACCCTGCCCCACGATAAGTCGGTAATATGAATAAGCCCGTCGACACCACCCAGGTCGATAAATACCCCGTAAGAAGTAATGTTTTTTACAGTTCCTTCAAGAACTTGTCCCTTTTCAAGCTTCGAAATAATCTCTTTTTTCTGTAACTCAAGTTCAGCTTCGATAAGGGCTTTATGGGAAACAACCACATTTTTAAATTCGTGGTTAATTTTTACAACTTTAAATTCCATTGTTTTGCCAACAAATGCATCGTAATCGCGAATAGGTTTTACATCTATCTGGGAACCGGGCAGGAAAGCTTCAATTCCAAAGACATCTACAATCATTCCACCCTTTGTACGGCATTTGATGAAACCTTTGATTATTTCGTCATGTTCGAGTGCAGCGTTTACCCTGTCCCATGAACGCATTGCACGTGCTTTCTTGTGCGAAAGTACGAGTTGGCCTTTTTTGTCTTCCTGACTTTCTACATAAACTTCAACTTTGTCGCCTACTGCCAACTCAGGATTATACCTGAATTCGTTTAAACTTACCACACCTTCCGATTTGTAACCGATGTTTACCACAACTTCGCGTTTGTTCATCGAAATTACTGTGCCATCGATACATTCGTTTTCAGCAATTGTCGAAAGTGTTAGATTATACTGGGCTTCAAAATCTGCCCTAACATTTGATGAATAAATTTCACCTTTGTTGGTGTAATTATTCCAGTCAAATTCTGCGGAAATTTTTTCCCGCTGTGCTTTTCTGATTTCTGCCAGATGATCAATGTCGTCATCTTCTTCCTCTTCTTCAATTTCTTCGCCTTCTTCAGGAATTTCTTCCTCTACTAGTTCTTCTTCTATTGCTGCTACATTTTCCGGATTGCTTTCAGCTCCTTCAAGTAACCCTTTTTCATTGATCTCTGCACCAGTCAGCTCGTCAACTTTTGAATCCTGTTCTTTTTTTGCCATTTAAATAAATAATAATTAATGTGTTAGACTTTATGTTATAATTCTTAGAGCTGCAAAATTAAAACTTTCTGCTTAATTGACTTAAATATACAAAAAAAAATTCAAATTGATGCTTAAGATAGCAGAGCTAATTTTTTTATTTATTTCGTTTTTCAATAAGTCCTTGTATTCCGATGCGAATATTTGTTATGTTTCTTTTCTATTTTATTTTATGAAGTACCTGGGGTTCATTATATTCTTTGCAATATTATTGGGGTCCAAATTCCGTAACTTATTGTATTTTTGTTCCGGGTTGCAATCTTTGCCTCTTGATGATTGGATTAGAAAACTATTTTGCATCAGAATCAAATTCCTGATTAAGTAATCCAGAATCCAGTATCCGGCATCCAGTATCCAGTATCCAGCATCCGGCATCCGGCATCCAGTATCATGAAACCATCGCCTAAACCACGTTCACTTCCATTTCCAGATCAATACCAAAAGCATCTTTAATACTTTGCTGTATTTTTTTTGCTAAACCTATAATTTCTTTGCCTGTTGCATTCCCAAAATTTACTAGCACCAACGGTTGTTTTGCATGAACACCTGCATCGCCTTCCCGGAATCCTTTCCATCCACATTTTTCAATTAAAAAAGCTGCAGGGATTTTGTATTTTCCTTCCTCAGTAAAGAATATTTGCACGTCCGGATACTTTTCCTTTATTTGCAATGCTTTAGTCTTTGATATTACAGGGTTTTTAAAGAAACTACCGGCATTACCTGTAATCGACGGATCGGGTAGTTTTTCGCTACGTATGTTTATTATTGCCTGCCTTATGTTACTTAGGTTTACAATTCCAAGTTTAGTAATTTCTGATGCAATTGAACCATAATTTAATTTAAAAACAGGTCGTTTGTTTAACTTGAAATTTACATAGGTTATAATTACTTTCCCTTTCAGTGAATTTTTAAAAATGCTTGTTCTGTAGCCGAACTCACAGTTAATATTTGAAATATTAAACAGAGTCCTATCCTCTAATTGAAAACCTTCGACAGACACAAGGCAATCTTTAACTTCCACTCCATAAGCGCCTATATTTTGAACAGGGGCAGCGCCTACAGTTCCGGGAATGTGCGACAAATTTTCTAATCCCCCAAGTCCATTTTTTACAGTCCATTCAACGAATTTGTCCCATTCAACTCCAGCACCACATTTAACATAAGAATATTCTGAATTTTCATTTGTAATTTCAATTCCCTGAATTTCGGGTCTTATTACAATTCCATCGAAATCGTCCGTGAACAACAAATTGCTGCCATTTCCAAGAATTAAAAAATTTACATGAGAAAGGAAACCGGAAACCTGAGACCGGAGATTTATTTCCGTATTCCTGTCTCCGTATTCCTGTCTCCGTTTAAAAAATTCTTTGATTTCTTCAATATTTGATAACCTGATAAAATATTTAGCTTTTACATCAAAGCCATACGTATTCAAGTTTTTCAACGGATAATTTTCTAAAAACTTTAGCATTTTACTAATAATTGCAACAAAGTTAATTTTCCCTCAAATACTTTAAAGAAAATATTTCAGTTAACTTTTTTACTTTAGCATTATTATTTGATACTGGATATCCGATGCTGAAAACTTGATACATAATGTCAGATAATAAATGCTTGAAATAATTGCCAAAAGCTAATAGCCTAAACCTAAAATTCGTATTATGTCTTAAAGACAATTAGCTTATTGAGATTAAACATAAAATACATAAAGTTTGAAAAGGATTATTATTTCAGTTACTAACGATTTGGTTGCAAACCAGCGCGTGCATCGCGTGGCTTGTACTTTGCAGGAAGAAGGGGCAAATATATTACTTGTCGGGCGGCAGTTGCCCAACAGTAACCCAATAATTGGCCGGACTTATTCAACACATAGAATGAGGATACCAATAAATAAAGGCCCTCTATTCTATGCCTTTTTTAATATTTGGTTGTTTTTCTATTTGCTTTTTCAGAAGGCAGATGGTTTGGTTTCAAACGATCTGGATACGTTACCGGCAAATTTCCTGGTCGCAAAAATCAAACATATCCAACTGGTTTTTGACAGCCACGAATACTTTACTGAAGTTCCTGAACTAATAGACAGGCCACAAATTAAGGCTTTTTGGTTAATTATTGAAAAAATATTCCTGACAAAAATAAAATATGGATATACAGTTTGTGAATCGATAGCCAATGTTTATAAGGAAAAATATAATATTCAATTAGTTGTTGTTCGCAATCTTCCATTTAGAAAAAACAAGGAAAATGTTACAACAGAGCTTAAAATTGGCCACGATAAAAAAATTATTATATATCAGGGTACTTTGAATGTTGGTCGCGGTATAGAGCTGATGATGGAAACAATTCGTTTTTTAGACAATGTAATTTTTGTAATTGCAGGCGATGGCGATATTGCTGAAAAACTCAGAAAAAAAGCTATTCAACTTGGGTTGGGTGAAAAAGTAACATTTCTTGGAAGAATGGCTTTAAACGAACTTCATCAATACACAATACAAGCTGACCTGGGAATGTCGTTAGAAGAAAATCTTGGTTTAAATTACTATTATGCACTGCCCAACAAATTATTCGATTATATCCAGGCTGGCGTGCCGGTTATAACTTCTGATTTTCCGGAAATGGCAAAAATAGTACGGGACTTTAATATAGGGTTGTCAACTAATGAACGCGACCCTGTAAAACTTGCTTCAATAATATCTGAGATGCTTACAAACAATGAACTCCGAACGACCTGGAAGCAAAATTTGGAGAGGGCTTCTGAAGAACTTTGCTGGGAGAAAGAAAAGCAAGTTTTAACAAATATTTATATCAGTGCAGGTTTGCTGGAGAAGAAATCTTAAAGAGCCTGAGACAAAAGACTGGAGTTTGGAAAGAAAAATTCGATACTCGATATCCGATATCCGATGTTCGAAAATCGAAAATAAAAATTATTAAAGTTGATCCATGGAACAAATTTTATTTTTCATAAACAGGAATGAATTCCATCAGTGGTTGAGTATTAATTACAATCAACAAGAAAGCATTTGGATTGAATTTCTTAAAAATAAGGGTAATGCTTTCAAACCGGAAGAAGCTTTGGAAGAAGCGCTTTGTTTTGGATGGATCGATTCGATAATTAAAAGGGTCGACGAAGAAAAATATATTAAAAAATTTTCGAAAAGGAGAAGTATCAGCAAATGGTCAGAATTCAATAAGAAAAAGGTCGGTGATTTGATTAAATCTGGCAATATGACAAAAATTGGTTTGGAAGCAATTGAAAATGCTAAACAAAATGGTCAATGGGAAAAGAAGCCTGATGTAATTCCTGAGAGTTCAATAGAAATACTCAGAGAAAAACTAAGTTCACATGTTGAAATTCTTGGAAAATTTAACAATCTCAGTTCATCTTCGCAAAGACTTTTTGCACGGTTTTATTTTGATGCAAAAAAAGAAGAAGCCCGTGAAAGAAGGCTCCTTAAAATCATAGAGAATATCAAAATAGGGAAATTACTTTTATAATTGAGATTTAAAGTTAAAGTCTAACTTAATACAATCAAATTGTTCTAAAATAGTTTTTTTACCATTAAAAACTCATTGGGACCTCTATTAATAGCACTTCCGAGATTTCAAACGCTTTGATTTTTATTTCATCTGTCTCATAAATTCCAACAGAATCTCGTTTTCCCAACTGATTATCATCAACCTTTACAGAACCTTCAATAATAAATATGTAAACACCATTATTTTGTGAATGCATTTTATAACCTAATTCATGGTTATTTTCTAAAGATGTAATTGAAAAATATGCATCCTGATGCAACCACATGATATCAGGTTTATTTGGCGAAACAAGCCTCTGCCATTTATTTATCCGGTTTTCAGGTTTGAAAATTTTTTGATCATATCTCGGAGGAACATTTTTCTTATTTGGGAAAACCCATATTTGAAAAAGTTTTAACGGGTTGTCCGGATCTTTGTTAAATTCAGAATGGAAGATTCCCATGCCAGCCGACATAACCTGCACTTCATTTTTACGGATAAGGAAAGTATTACCCATGCTGTCCTTATGTTCCAAATCTCCATCAAGAACAATTGTAACAATCTCCATATTGTCGTGAGGATGGCGGCCAAAGCCCTGCCCACCCTCTATCCAATCATCATTCAACACTCGAAGTGCCCCAAAATTTATCCTTTCAGGATTGTAATAATTTGCAAAACTGAATGAATAATTTGTTTTCAGCCATCCATAATCGGCATGGCCACGTGTATCTGCTTTATGAATAATTGTTTTCATTTTTTCTATTTTCACTCTTGATTCTTGTTTCTTGATTCTTGATACTTGTTTCTAATTATTGTTTTGCCAATTCGACATTTATGAGAAGTTTTACTTCATCGGCAACAACCAAACCACCAGTTTCAGTTGCAGCGTTCCATGTTAACCCGAATTCTTTCCTGCTTATTTTCCCTGAAATTTCAAACCCAATTTTAATATTTCCCCACGGATCTTTAATTGTACCACCATATTCTACAACCAGTTCCACAGGTTTTGCAATTCCTCTTATTGTTAGGTCGCCGTGAAGTGAATATTCTGAACCACTTTTCCTTTTAAAACTTGTTGATGTGAAAGTCAATTTTGGATGATTTGCTGCATCAAAGAAATCAGGAGATTTTAAGTGTGTGTCCCTGTCAACCTGGTTTGTGTCTATGCTGTTTACATCGGCTGAAAATTCGATAATTGAATCATTAAAGTCTTCACCCGACGAAAGCATCGTGCCATCGAACTTGTTAAACTTTCCCGTTACTGTAGAAATAACAAGGTGTTTTACTTTGAATAGAATCTCAGTATGTGCTTGATCTATTGCCCATTTTGTTTTTGTTTCCATAAAAATTTTGTTTTAATTGTTTATGGAACAAAGTTAGAATGATTCTAAATAACCAGAAATGGAAAAAACAAGGTATCAATGGTAGAAATCAAGTATCAAGTATCAAGTATCAAGTATCAAGAATCAAGAATCAAGTATCGAGGTTCAAGAATCAAGTATCAAGAGTTAGGAATCAAGAAATACTTTTTTTAAATTCCTGTATCGAAACGCCGGCATAATTTTTAAAGAATTTACTAAAATGAGAAGGGTCGTCAAAACCAAGTTCGAAACCAATTTCCTTGATACTTTTATTTGTAAAAATTGCCAACCGTTTGGTCTCAAGAACTAACCTGTTTTGAATATAATATTTAGCTGATATTGCAATTGCAGATTTAATCACTTCGTTTAGATAGCCTGGTGTGACATATAATTCTTCGGCATAATCTTTAACCTGGTGACAGGTTTTGTAATGATTTTCAACACTTGTTTTAAATCGTTGTAATAGCGATCGGCCAACTTCAATATTTTGAGTGTTATTATCCGGGAAAAGCGAACAATGGCCATTACATTCAATTAGAAAAAGCTTTAAATATGCGCCTATGGTTTCGTATTTCAACTCATTTTCGGAATAAAAAGATAGCATCATACCATTAATAAAATTTTTTAGTTGTCCCCGCATTTGTTCGTTTATTGGCATTGGCGGTGTTTCGTTGCTATCGCGGAATAATTTTAAATTTGAAATAAAATCTTCTTTAATACTGTTTTTCTGAAGAAATTCAGGCGTAAATAAAATGACTATCCCGGTAGGATTTGGATTGGTAATTACCTGATGGACTTGTCCCGGGCTGACAAAAAATATGTGTTGTGGTTCAATCGGGTATTCTTTGAAATCGATAATGTGCCTGCCAGTTGCAGTATGCGACCAAATGACAGTATAATATTTATGCCTGTGAGGAAGATCGGAAATGCCACCCAATGCATCATCAATGTCCTCCATTGTTTTGATTACGAATTGTGCCGGGGCATCGGCAAATTTCAAGTCAAGACTGGAAATTATGTTTTTCATTTTTTAGTAACCAACAGGCAAACTAAATGAAAACTTTGATCCTTTGCCCGGTTCGCTTTCTGCCCATATCCTGCCTTCATGTTTTTGAACAAATTCATTACACAGTATTAATCCCAGGCCAGTTCCTGGTTCATTCTGAGTGCCGGGATTTGTAAACTGAACATCGATATGGAATAATTTTGATATATCATCTTTTGAAATTCCAACACCATTGTCTTCGACCAAAATATCAACAAAGCCATCCTTTTTATTCGATGAAATCATAATCTTTCCATTTTCATTTGTAAACTTAATAGCATTCGAAATCAGGTTACGCATTATAAGCGTTATCATTTCTTTGTCAGCTTTTACAATTAAATTTTGATCAATGGTATTCAATATCATGATGTTTTTCTTTTCGGCATTGCCTTTCAGGAGTTCGATATTGGTTTCAGCAATTTCGAATGGTTTTAGCTCTATCGGGTTAAAAGGAATTTTACCGGTTTGCGATCTCGACCAATGCAATAAGTTTTCAAGCAGGTTATATAACTGGTGCGATGACTTGTTTATTATTTCGAACATCTCCAGTTTTTCTTCTTCCGAAGAATTTTTAAAATCCGATTTCATTAAATCAGTAATGCTTATTAGTCCGCCAAGCGGATTTTTAATATCATGCGCCATTATAGAAAAGAATTTGTCTTTTGTATTGTTGAGGCGACGTAAATCTTCTTCCGATTTTTTTAAAGTGTGGTTCGTTTTTTCAATAAAGTTAACCTTGTCCTGTAATAACCAGGCTGCCTTTCGTTTTAAATTATAACGGTTGTAATATAAAATACCCATCGATAGTAAAAGCATCATTATTACAAGCAATACAATTATTGTCTGAATTCGCCGAAGGTCCTTTTCTTCATTTAACTGGCGTTGTTTTTTAAGTAAAGCAACTTCGTTTTCGATTTTCTTCACTTCGCCTTCCCTTTTACTTAGTTCGAAATTGACCTGCAAATCCAGCAGTTTTTTATTTGTCATCGAAGTACTGACGCTGTCATTGAATTTTGAATAGAGAATATAATTCTCAAGGGCTTTTTTATAATCACCTTTATCAGAATAATAATTATAAATGCTCCAATGACCTTTCTTTTGGAGTTCCAGGTTTGAAAGGCTTGAACCAAGTTTTACGGAACGTTCTAAGTATGGTAAAGCTTTTTCGTATTTTTTAGAAGCCATATAGATTTCACCAATCTTTCGAGAACAAAGTGCGATATTATAAGTAAACCCGACTTGTTCAGCTGTTTTCAAAGCTTGTTCGAAATAACTGAGCGCAAGTACCTGATTGTTCATAGCACTATAAAGGTTTCCAAGGTTATTTAGCGATGTGCTTATACCCGTTTTATCATCTGCTTTTCGGCGGATAGCCAGTGCTTCGTTGAAGTATTTCAGCGCGGCGCTGAAATCACCCATGTCACAATATGAGTTGCCGATGCTGTTTATTGCATTTGCTGTCTGGATAATGTCGCCCAGTTTGCGCCGCATCTCAAGCGCTTTCTTATAATTGTCGAGTGCATCGCGATATTTGCCTAACTTTGAATATGAATTGCCTATCAATAAGTAGCAATTAGCCAATCGAGTATTGTCATTTATTTCGCTGCTCGTGGTCAATGCGTCGCTGAAATATTCCAGCGATTTTTCGAAATTGTTCAAATCGAAATATATATTTCCAATATTTGTATAAGCTGTTGCGGTTTCGGCTTTTTCTTCAAGCTCAAGGCTTAGTTTTAACGATTCAAGGTAATAGCCCAAAGCTTCTGTATAACTTTTATATTTCCAATAATAACTGCCAACATAATTCAAAGAGATGGCGATAGCTTTCCGATCACCTATTTCTTTTCGCAACGCCAAAGCCTTGAATAGAAATTCAAATGCTTTTTGCTGATTGTTCTGTTCCTTGTATGCTAATCCTATATTTGTATATGAGGCTGCGATATCAGTTTTAATCCCTGATTTTTCACGAATATCAAGCGATTTTTGGTAATGCTCGATCGCTTTGTTGTAATCATTTTTCTTCAGGTATGTTCCTCCAATCAGGTTCAGCACATTTGCTTCTTCAGTATTATTTTTAAGTTTCTGATAAATCGATAAAGAATTTTGCAGATCGTGCAATGCCTCGTCAAAATTACCTATTTCACGGTTTACGAGAGCAAAGTTGAAGTATGAACTTGCAATACTTGCCGAATCGCCCAAGCGCAAACGAGTTTGAAGTGAGGAATTATAATATTTTAAGGCATTCTCAAAATCATTTTGTTTCAGGTACAGGCTTCCAATAAAATTGCAGGTAGATGCTATGCCATTTCATAATAGATCCGTTGATTGACGGGTTAGAGGGTTTTCAGGAAGTCGATCAAATCGTTTAGCTGAATCTTGTTCATGTAACTGCTCACCCCGTGCAGGTTATCGGTGTTATAGACGGTCCAAAGCTCCTCGAGGGTCACTGCCCGGCCATCATGGAGATACGGCGCGGTATCGGCGACCCCGAGCAGATGCGGAACGTCAAAGGCCTCAGTCGTGTCGTGCCGGCCTTTGGTGCCCACATTGAAGGAAAGCCGCACGGTGTACAACGGCGGCGGGTGGCAGGTCACGCAGCGCTTGGCGACCGGGATATTCCTTTCCATCCGGCGTGTGAGTGGCGAAGAAAATCGCCCTGGCCGGTGCTCCTGGGCGGGGGTCAACTTGCCGTCCGCATTGCGAGCCACTCGCGGCGGCGGCAACGATTGGATAAACGTCGTCAAGTCGAGCAGTTCCTTTTTGGGGAAGGGGTCCGTGCGCATCAGCACCCGGGCAAAGCGCGGTCCGCACTGGACTTCGAGGCTGGCGTTCTGGCCGTTCCACTTGAACGGGCCGGTGCCCGCAACCCCCTGCAAACTACGGTTATCGAGCAGGTTGTCGCCGATGCCGTCGCCGTCAAAATCATAACTGAGGCCATCCACGTGCCCGTCCAGGTAGCACGACCGGCAGGAGAATTGATGCTGGAACGTGTAGGCCGAGGTCGTAAAAACCCGCTCTCCTCTGCGGGATCGGTGGTCGGAGCCGCCGTACCGCCCAACCTGATCCTTCCAAGGGCATTCAGACTCCTTGCATCACTACTAACACGCTGTCCTCAAGCCGCTCGGCAACGAACAACGTGCTGCCATCCGCGCTGAGGGCAAGCTGACGCCGGGGTTACGCCGGGTCGGAATTCGCGCCGTTACGTATTCCTGGGAAAGCGACAAGTCATAAACCGCCTCATGTCTAGTGCGCGCATCGGCCTGTTCCAGCCAGGCCGCGAGCCGCTGCAAGTCCACCACCGTAACCACGTCGCTGCCACCGGAGGCGACAAACGCGCGTTGAGCCAACGAATCCACCACCACCGCGCAGGGATCCTAGAAATAATCATTGGCTTCATCCAGCGGGATTTGGACAACGCCCCCGGCCTTGCTGTCAGCGATGGCCAAGCCGCTGGACATCACCCAACCGCTCGCCACCTGCGTGATCGGCACCAGGTTGCGCACCTTGACCACGGGCGTCAGCACCCAGGACCGGCCTGGCGCCACGCAAACACCTTCGGAAAGATGAGCCGAATCCAGAGTTCCACGCCGCACGACGCGGGCGGT
>CAVSGB010000155.1:0-18786 GCA_963726845.1 uncultured Bacteroidota bacterium
GCTTCGCTCAAGAGATCGCTTGCGCTTAGTTAAAAAGGGGCTATAACAGAGCAAATATTTTTCAAACCAAAGCTCTGTTAGCCCTCCTTTGTAAGGAGGGTTGGAGGTAAAATAAATTAAATTAAATAATTATAATTATGAAAGCAGAAGTAAAAAGAATCCTGATAGTAGATGACAGTCCTAAAGATATTGAGCTTGCCATCTCTGCGCTTGCGCAAAAAAATCTTGCTAACGAAGTTGATGTTGCAGAAGATGGAGAAGAAGCATTAGATTATCTCTATAAACGTGGCAGATTTGCCAATAATGATAATGGCACTCCTGCTGTTATCCTATTAGATATTAAAATGCCAAAGATGGATGGAATAGAATGTCTTAAACAAATCAGATCCGATCCAAAATTTAAATTAATCCCGGTGATCATGGTAACATCATCGCGCGAAGAAAGGGATTTGGTTGAAAGTTACAGGCTTGGGGCCAATTCTTATGTGGTCAAGCCTGTTGATATTGTTCAGTTTATTGATGCAATAAAAGTTTTGGGGCAATATTGGGCTGTTATTAACCAACCACCGCCAGCAAGAGTGTAATTAAATTTTTTAAAAATAAAAATGAGCAATAAACCACCCCTACCCCTCCTTAAAAAGGAGGGGAAACATAGCAGTTTTATAAGAAATTTCCGGATCTGTTATAGCCCCTTTTTAACTAAGCGCAAGCGATCTCTTGAGCGAAGCGAAAAACGGGTTGGGGTTATATAAAAAAACCAGCAAATTTAATGTGTTTGCCTTGCACCCAAAGTCAATATAATTAGTTTAAATTTTTAATAGTGCTATCAGCCTCTATGGATAAAAAAATAAAGATATTGCACCTTGAAGATTCTTTAACAGATTCTGATTTAATACATTCATTGATTGAAAGTGGCAGTATTGAGCATGATTATTTTTTGGTTGACGAAGAAAAAGATTTCATAAATATCCTGGAAACTGAAAAGATAGACATTATTTTATCAGATTACAGCCTGCCAGGTTATAATGGCAATGAAGCTTTGAAATTTGTAAAAGAGAAATTTCCTAACATGCCTTTCATATTCGTTTCAGGGGCAATGGGAGAAGATGCTGCTATCAACGCCATGTTAAATGGGGCAACGGATTATGTCCTCAAAAACAAACTTGAGAGGTTGGTACCAGCAATTAAAAGGGCTATGAACGAACATGAGCTCGAGGTCAAGCGCAAGCAAGCCGAAATTGCCCTTAAAGATAGCGAAGAACGGTTTAAGGCTATATTTAATGATGCCCCAATGGGTATTGCTTTAATTGATTCTTTAACAGGGAAAATTTATAATGTAAATCCAATGTTTGCAAAAATTGCAGGCCGGACAATTGAAGAAATAGCAGATATTGATTGGATAACGATAACCCATCCCGACGATATTAAGGTAGAATCGAATAATATGGCACAATTGATTGCTGGAAAAATTAATGGGTTCCGGTTAGAAAAAAGATATGTTCATCCCAATGGATCTACCGTATGGGTTAACATGACAATTTCACAAATTGTATATTACGATAAATTACTGCCCCGGCATCTCTGCATGATTGAAGATATAACCGAACGCAAACAGGCAGAACAAGATTTAATAATTGCGAATAACGAACTTGACTATCAAAACAAAGAGAAAGAAAAAAGGGCAGCAGAATTAATTATTACTGACAAAGAACTTGTTTTTCAAACCGAAGAAAAAGAAAAAAGAGAAGTTGCAAATAAGGAACTCGAAGCATTCAGCTATTCTATTTCTCATGATTTGAGGGCGCCACTAAGACATATCGGCGGTTTTGTCGATTTACTGATAAAAAGTAATTCGGATCAATTAGACGATACGGGGAAAAGGTATCTGAACACCATTTCAGAGTCATCTCGTGAAATGGGCAACCTTATAGATGCGTTATTGACATTCTCAAGATTAAGCAGCGCCGAACTTCAAAGGACCAATATTAATTCAAATAACCTGGTAAACCATGTACTTAAAACTTTCAGCGAAGAAACTGAAGGTAAAAATATCGAAATAAATATTTCAGAACTTCCAGATACAAAAGGTGACGAAACATTAATCAACCAGGTTTGGGTCAACCTAATCTCGAATGCCTTAAAATATTCGCGAAAAAAAGTAAAAGCAGTGATTGATATCGGGAGTAAAATAGAAAATGGCAAAACAATATTTTATGTTAAAGATAACGGGGCCGGGTTTGATATGAAATATGCAGATAAACTTTTTGGCGTTTTCCAACGGTTGCATAAAGCCAGGGATTTTGAAGGAATTGGGATTGGACTTGCCAATGTAAACAGGATCATTATAAGACATGGCGGAAAATGCTGGGCTATAGGTGAAGTTGACAATGGTGCCACATTTTTCTTTAGTATACCGAATAATTGAGAAACTCAAATTATGTAAACGTATTTAAACATTATATTATTTATTAACCCCAACCCTTTAAAAAGGGGCTATAACAGAGCAGAGCTTTTAGTTAACCAATACTCTGTTAGCCCTCCTTTCTAAGGAACTAAGCGAAGCGCTCTCATGAGCGCAGCGAATAGCGTTGGGAGGTAAAAAAATAAACAAATTATGAAAACAGAATTAAAAAGGATCCTTATCGTGGATGACAGTCCTAAAGATGTTGAGCTTGTTATTTCAGCACTGGCGGAAATAAATCTTGCCAGCGAAGTTATTGTTGCTGAAGATGGAGAAGAAGCTTTAGACTGCTTGTATAAACGTGGCAAATTTATTAATGAAAATGTCTATCCCTCTGTTATTTTATTGGATATTAAAATGCCTAAAATGGCAGGATTGGAAGTGCTTAAACATATACGCGCCGATACAAAATTTAGGACTATTCCAGTAATCATGTTAACATCTTCCAGAGATGAAAATGATTTGATTGAAAGTTACAAAATTGGCGCAAACTCTTATGTTGTGAAACCCTATGAAATTAATAAGTTCATTGATGCAATAAAGATTTTAGGACAATATTGGGCAGTTATAAACCAGCCACCGCCTGCACGTATTTAAGTAATATTTTTTAACCGAAAACCAAAAAGATTTTATGAATATTCTGGAAATTTTAAATATCAACATCATATTATCTGCTTATAATTTGCTCGATTACAATGGTAACGAAGCATTACAGTTGGTAAGAGAAAAATGTTCCCATATTACATTTATATTCATTTCATGAGAATAGGATAATAAGTTTCAATTAATAAACTCGGCACACGAGATCAACATATTTCAAACAAAGAAGTGTGAATTGTGTAATTCTTTTCCAAAATTGTATAAAACTCATCCTTTTTTACTTACATACCTTTATACTGTCATACTCTATAGTTTTAAAACCAGAAACAATTTTTACTCACAGCAGTAACAAGTTTTATTAATCAATTATTATGAAGCAGTTGAAAATTATCAAATCAAAAGCAAATATTTTTAAATTTCCAAAAGCTCTAACAGGTATTCCAGGCTTGGATGATATTACAAATGGAGGAATACCCAAAAACCGTACTACACTTTTGCTGGGGAATACAGGGTGCGGAAAAACAATAATGGCAATGGAATTCCTTATCAATGGAATTGTAATGTTCGATGAACCGAGCTGTGTTCATTGCGTTTGAAGAAAAAACGGATGAACTGGTGTTGAATGTAAAATCATTAGATTACGACCTGGATGCACATCTTGCGAATAATAAAATATATATTGAGCATATTCAGATTAATCCGGAAGAAATCCGGGAAACTGGCAAGTACGATATTGAAGGTTTATTTGTAAGATTTGAACAGGCAATTCATAAAGTAAAGGCAAAGCGCGTAGTGCTTGATTCTCTGGATACACTTTTTTACAGCCTCGATTATAAAATACTCCGTTCAGAATTTAAAAGGCTTTTATCCTGGTTAAAAGAAAAAAAAGTAACTGCAATTATTACCTCAGAAATTGGAGATACTTTTCTTACCCGCCATGGATTGCAGGAATATGTTGCCGATTGTGTAATAATGTTGGATAACCGTGTAACAAATCAAATTACAACAAGGCGGTTAAGGGTTATTAAATACCGTGGCTCTTTTCATGGTAACAATGAATATCCGTTTGTAATTGATGAAAAAGGAATCACTGTTTTTCCTTTTATAAGTGAAGCATTCCAGCAAAAATCAAGCTCAGAAAGAATCTCGTCAGGCATAAAAGACTTGGACGAAATGTTGGGTAAAAGAGGCTTTTACGAAGGAAGCAGCATTCTTATTTCAGGAACGGCCGGTACAGGAAAAACGAGCATAGCATCTTCATTCGCATACAATGTTTGTCAATCTAAAAAGTGTTGCCTTTTTTGCGCATTTGAAGAAGCGCCAAACCAGGTAATGAGAAATATGCGGTCCATCGGGTTCAATTTAGAGCCGTTGGTAAAATCAGGAATATTGACTTTTTATTATGCAAGGCCTACATTACAGAACCTTGAATTGCATTTTCTTGCTGTTAAGAAAATAATAGATGAAGTAAAACCAACTGTTGTTATTCTGGATCCGATTACCAATTTAATGACAGAAGGCCCTAATAGCGATATAAGGTCGATGCTCACTAGGTTTGTAGATTTTTTAAAAATTCAGCATATTACTGTTATGTTTACCGCCGCCATAACAGTAGGATCAATAGAGCGAAATCCGAGTGATGAAGGAATTTCATCCATGGTAGATACCTGGATGATGGTTCAGGACATTGAAGTAGATTCAGAACGCACCCGAAGCTTGTGCATCATGAAATCGAGGGGTATGGTTCACTCCAACGAGGTCAGGAAGTTTATCATTTCAGGTAAAGGGATTAATTTAATGCCTATTGTTTCAGTGGAAAAAAGATCTGTAGCTGATACTAAAAGAAGCACGAAAGAGCACCATAATTTATCCACATCTTAATTATCAATTGGGTTAAACGAAACCCTGTATAAATGGGATTATAAAAATAATTTGATTGAATTTAATTTGAAATAGATTTGATACCATGTCCAATAAAATAGCAAAAAAGACAAATGTTAAGATAAAAACTAAAGCTACTACAGAGGAAAGGTTTATTCTTCGGTTATTTGTTACCGGAATATTACCTAACTCTGTTCGTGCCATTAAAAACATTAATGCAATTTGTGATGAATATTTGAAAGGCAGATATGAATTAGAAATCGTTGATATTTATCAGCAACCATCTTTGGCGCTTACTGAAAAAATAATTGCTGTACCCCTTTTGATAAAAAAATTCCCTTTACCAGAAGTAAAATTGATTGGAGATTTGTCAGATAGAGAAAAAGTTCTCAAAGAACTAAACCTTAATTAATTATTTCAACTTTTTATCTGATGGAAAATAATACAAAGGAACTTTTAGCAGAAACTGAAAAGTTGAACAAAGATAAAGCAGCGCTGAAGCAACAGCTAAGAGAAGCAAAGATATCGATTGATGGTATTAAAACAGGGAATATTGATGCATTGGTTATTGCCCAGGAAAAAGCGCTTAAAGTATACACTGAATCAACTGCTGATAAACCCTACCGGATTTTAATCGAGAAAATGCATGAAGGAGCTGTTACACTTCATGCGGATAGAACTATTCTATATTGCAATTCCTATTTTGCAAACATGGTGAACCTGCCTTTACAAAAGGTAATAGGAACAATATTTGATAAATTCATTGACAATACTGCAAAAGGATTTATTGAAACCTTGTTTAAACAAGGAAGTGCCGATACATTAAAAAAGGAAGTTTACATACATTCCGGCAGTGGAAAAAAGATACCTGTTTTGATGACTGCTGATGCAATGTCGCTGGATAATGTTTTTGTTTTAGGTATTATTCTTACCGATCTTACAGAACAAAATGAAAATCAGGAAATATTAAAACAAAGGACTAAGGAATTAGAAGAAAAAAACAAGGAACTTGAAATTGCAAACAGACAGCTTGGTTTTCAAATTGAAGAAAAAGGGAAACGGGCGGCAGAATTAGTTATTGCTGACAAAGAAGTTGTTATTCAACACGAAGAAAAAGAAAAACGGGCGGCAGAATTAATTATTGCTGACAAAGAAATTGTTATTCAACACGAAGAGAAAGAAAAACAGGTAGCCGCAAATGAAGAATTAGAATCCTTCAGTTATTCTGTTTCTCACGATCTACGCACACCTTTAAGACATATCAATGGTTTTATAGATTTATTGGTTAAAAATAATTCCCCTCAACTCGATGAGGCAGGGATCAGATATTTGAATACCATATCAGAGTCATCCCATGAGATGGAAAGTCTCATAGATGCATTATTGACATTTTCAAGATTTAGCAGGGCAGAATTGGTACAGACTAAAATTAATTTAAAAAACCTGGTAACCCAGGTAATTAATACTTTCAACGAAGATATTGCCAGTAGAAATATAGAAATAAACATTTCAGAACTTCCAGATACAATGGGCGATGAAACCTTAATCAACCAGGTTTGGGTCAATCTAATCTCAAATGCTATTAAATATTCCCGGAAAAAAGAAAAAGCTGTGATTGATATTGGAAGTAAAATTGAGAATGACAAAACAATATTTTTTATCAAAGATAATGGGGCCGGTTTTGATATGAAGTATGCAGATAAACTATTTGGCGTTTTTCAGCGGCTGCATAGAGCAAAGGATTTTGAAGGGATCGGTATTGGGCTTGCCAATGTAAACAGGATTATTACAAGGCATGGCGGAAAATGTTGGGCAGAAGGTGAAGTCAACAAAGGGGCAACATTTTTCTTTAGTTTACCGAATAATCAATAGTCAATAAAGAATAGTCAGGACACCGGTCTTCCAATAAAAATAGAAAAAATATTAATGAAATAATGATGACTGCAATTATGGGTACAAAAATAAAAATACTGCATTAAAATACTCCGAATTAATGCATTCTTTGATTGAAAGTGGAGGGACCGTTCATGATTATCTCAATCATATCTCATTTCTAATTTACAGTGTAACATAAGAATTTTGCAACAAGATATAATTAACTAAATAAAACCTTTTAGGATGTTTATTTTTCTGATATACATAAATTGAAATGGCAATCGAATAGAGCTTTTCTAAAATACCAACAGTCAAATACCTAAATAGCCTAAAAAATGTGTGAATGATATAACTCTTTTCCAAAGTTATGTAATATCTATAAAACCCAACTAACCTAACTTCGTCAATAATAAACACTTCAAATTAATAAAGCGCCGTTGATGCCTATACTTATGAATAAAATAATAAAAATATTGCATCTCGAAGATTCTATAAAAGATTCGGAACTCATACACTCGCTGATTGAAGGTGGAATAGAAGGAACAGAATATCTTTTGGCAGACAACGAAAAAGATTTCATCAATTTTCTGGAAACTGAAAATATCGATATCATATTATCCGATTATAGTTTGCCCGATTACAACGGTAATGAAGCATTAAAGTTTGCAAGGGAAAAATATTCACACATGCCATTTATATTCATTTCAGGTGCAATGGGTGAAGATGCCGCTATAAACGCGATGTTAAACGGGGCAACAGATTATGTACTCAAAAATAAACTTGAAAGGCTTGTACCTGCAATTAAAAGGGCATTGAAAGAACACGACCTTGAGATTAAACGGATTCAGGACGAAATACACCTTAAAGAAAAAAATGAACAGATAGAAGCACAAAACGAACAATATATTCAAATCAATAAAGAACTTGAAATTGCAAAAGTAAAAGCAGAAGAAAGCGACAAAATAAAATCCATCTTCCTTACAAACCTCTCTCACGAGCTACGCACTCCGCTAAACGGCATACTTGGATTTTCGCAATTAATTACAGGCACAAATGACAAACAACAGATTATAGATTTTGCAAAAATCATTAATAAAGGTGGCAATCAGTTATTGGATATCATCGAGGATCTGTTTATTATTTCTTCTATTTTGTCCGAAAACATTTCAATGAATATTAAAAATATTCAATTGGACAGTTTACTGAATAAAGCCCGTTTCATAATCAATGACGAGATACTTAAAAGCGATAAGTCAGGACTTACATTTTCAATTTTTGAAACATCTATTGAGGAAAATGCAATAGTGTTAGCAGACTATGATATGTTCGGAGAAATAATCCGCAAACTTATCCGAAATGCTATCATGTTTACCAATTCAGGAAAAATTGAAATTGGTTATAGGTTTGAATCCCGCATAAACCAAATTAAATCTAAAAAAAATGAATCAAACATGCGGGTTCCTGACGACCTTAATTTAAAAAATGAAAAGAATTCGGAAGAAAAAACAGATGAAAAAGAAAATATACTATTCTATATAAAAGATACCGGCATTGGTATTCCTGTTGAAAAGCAGGAAATAATTTTTGATTTTTTCAGACAGGTTGAAGAATCTGCTTCAAAGAAGTTTGGGGGCATTGGTTCGGGACTGGCAATATGCAAGAGTTTTGTTGAAAAAATGAACGGTAAAATCTGGGTTGAATCGCAACCTGAAAAAGGTTCAACATTCTATCTTACATTACCTGTAATAATTGACCAATCTGAAAAAGAATTACTTCAAAAAGTTCAACTAAAAGATGAATTAAAATTAGACATGTCTGGCAAAACTGTTTTGATAGTGGATGATGCTGCTTCAAATCGGTTGTATCTCGAATTTGTAATAAAAAATTTAGGGGCAAAAGTTTTCTCTGCTGAAAATGGAAAGGATGCGTTAGACCTGGTAAAGAAAACAAAGTCAATTGACCTGGTATTGATGGATTTGAATATGCCCGTTATGGACGGTTATGAATCTACCAGCCTGATTAAAAAAATACGGCCTGATATTATTGTTATTGTTCAAACAGCCTATTCGCTTCCCGAACATATTGAAAAAGCTTTCAGTTCGGGTTGCGATGATTTTGTCAAAAAACCAATTAATGTAAATGAACTGATAATCACAATGAATAAATGTTTAACAAAATCAGAAGTGTTACATGAATAAAACGCTATTAATATCACTATTAAAATTATTTGCGTACATTAAGGTTTTGCATGCCGAAGTGGATTTTGAGCATACCAGGAGCTTTATTGAAAATTTGCTAAGGAAAGAATTGCACTTGCAAAAATTAGATTTTTATCTCAATGAGTTTCAAAAATTCTATGAAGAATACCTGAATAAATCAAAGGAATTAGTTGAACAAGATGATGGACATAAAGGTCTAAAAACTATTTGCAATTCTATTTGCAATGATCTTCCAATAAAACAACGCATTTCTATTATCGTCCATTTGTTACAATTCATCAAGTATTACGAGATGATCCATTTTTATGGAAACAAAACAGATCATCGTTTGCGTAATACAATTGATTTAATAGCCAATGAATTTCGTTTTAATACTGACGAATACCAATCTTTATCTGAGTTTATTTTTGAAAATCTCCACCAGATACATGATAAAAAAAACCTGTTAATAGCAGGTAAAGTGAACATTTTTCCAGATATTAAATTCATATATAGAGAAAATCTTCAGGGGCAGGTTTATTTTTTATACCTGCCGTCAGTTAACATTTTTATGTTCTATTACAATGGTGAGAAAAAAATTGAGTTGAACAATAACCAGGCATTTCCACTCACTATTTATTTATTTCAGAAAAGCTCAGTCATATCTGCTGAAAATATTTCTCCTATTTATTACCACGAGGTAATAGAATATTATCTTGAAAATATTAAAAAGGAACCCATTCACTTCTCAGTAGTTGATATTGAATATAAATTTAAGAAAGGTAATAATGGTATAAAAAAACTGACCATGCACGGGCAATCAGGAGAATTGCTAGGAATAATGGGTTCAAGTGGTACCGGAAAGACAACCTTAATGAATATTCTAAATGGGACAATCAAACCACAAAAAGGTTCTATTTTAATAAACGGGCATAGCATTTATGATGAGAAAATAAATTTTCAAAACATAATAGGCTACGTTCCACAGGATGACTTATTGTTCGAAGAACTTACGGTTTATAAAAATTTATATTTCAATACAAAATTGTGCTTTAAAAATAACACAGATGAAGAAATTGAAGAAAAAGTAAACAACCTGTTAACCGAACTCGAATTATTCGATATCCGAAACCTGAAAGTAGGATCACTTCTTGATAAACAAATTAGCGGTGGACAAAGAAAGCGTCTCAATATTGCCTTGGAACTGATTCGCGAACCAGCTATTTTGTTATTGGATGAACCGACTTCCGGCCTTTCTTCAAATGATGCTGAAAATATTATCAGGTTGCTGTGCGAACAAACGAATAATGGCAAGTATGTTATTATAAATATTCATCAGCCATCATCTGAAGTTTATAAACAGATGGACCAGCTATTAATACTTGATAAAGGCGGATATCCCATATATTATGGAAAGACGATGGAAGCTATAAAATATTTCAAACAAATTGCTGGCAGGATAGATTCTGAATCGTATGAATGCGATACTTGCGGAAATATTAACCCGGAAGATATCTTTCGAATAATTGAGGAAAAAAAGACCGGTGAAGATGGTGAATATTTGAACCTAAGAAGGGTTGAGCCCGTTGAATGGTATCAGCATTACCTCGAAAATATTGAGAAAATTAGCTTAAAAGAATTAAAAAATACCTCCTTACCAAAAGTACATTTTGAGATTACCGGTAGAATAAATCAATTCATTATTTTCCTTAAAAGGCAGGTGCTTTCAAGATTTTCAGATAAACAATATTTGGCAATGGTATTATTGATAAGTCCTGCACTTGGGCTTATACTTGGCTTTTTCTGCAAATATGCAAGCGGGACACTTGAAAATCCTAAAAAATATCTCTTTATCGACAATATCAATTTGCCGGTTTATTTATTTATGAGTGTTATATCAGCCCTGTTCGTTGGAATGATAATCAGCGCCGAAGAAATACACATGGACAGAAAAATAAGGGAGAGGGAGAAGTTCATTTCGCTTAGCAATGTAAGTTATATTAATTCGAAAGTGCTCTTTCTGTTTATGATATCAGCCATTCAGGTTTTTCTTTTTGTATTGGTTGGCAATTCTATTTTACAAATCAAAGGGATGGGCTTGTTATATGTCTTGATATTGTTTTCAACTTCCTGTTGTGCAAGTATGATTGGGTTAATTTTTTCTTCAGCATTTAAATCACTTGTTGCTATTTACATTTTAATCCCGTTAATGCTGGTTCCCTTTATTTTATTGAGCGGGGTAATTGTTCCATTCGACAGGTTAAACAATAGTATGAAATCAGAAAAATATGTACCTCATATTGGGGATTTGATGGTATCGCGATGGGCCTATGAAGCGCTGGCTGTTGCACAATTCCGAAGTAATGATTACCAGCGCTACTGGTTTGATGTCGAACAAAGAGAAAGCAAAATATCTTATCTTCAAAATAATCTCATTACAGTAGTAAGCAATCTGACTGTGGATATCAGAAAAGAAATTTTAGAAGGAAAACTTATAAAATTGGATGTAAAAGAACTGAATAGTGGCTTGAATGAATTAAACAAAAAAATCAGAAACCCAAACTATTTTTTATTCAGTGCTAAAAATATTACTACATCAAAATTAGTCGAGATTGATAATTATCTGGATAACTGCAGGATTTTTCTATCAAAACAAATGGGAGAAATAAAAAATATTAAAAATAGCATTTATGATAATCTGTTTTCGAAGTTTGGCAATAATGAAAGGGCCTTGCTCGAATTTAAAGAACAATATTATAACAATAGCCTTGCCGATAATGTGCTAAGAAAAAATGAATACAAAAAAGTAATAGTCGAAAACGGCGATATTATTAGAAAATTTGAACCAGTTTATTATGAACCGGAAAATTCTTTTGGCAGGCCCGATTTTTACGCACCTGATAAGAGAATAGGAACGCTCCTGATCAATACATTTAATTTCAATATAGCTGTGTTGTGGATTATATCCCTGCTTTTATATATAGTACTAATAACGGATATTTTGAGAATATTTATCAATTACTTATTATTAAAAACTTAAATTATGAAAAAAATTAATTATTATTTTGTCGGGTTTCTTTCCCTTTTATTGCTTTCGAATTGTAAAGGAGGAGTTACCGAAAACAAACAGACTGCTTTGCAATCTACTGATTCTGCATCGAATGTCAACGATGTTAAGGATGTATTAAAAAATACCTACTATCTGTTTCCTTCACCTGTAGAGGTTATGGTTGCTATCAACCAGGGTGGCCTCGGTTTTGAACCGAAACTAATGAATTCTTTAGAAAAAAGAGAGAAGTATATTAAACCTAATGATCAGTACCTAAATATTGGTGTTTACTTAGCTGACTTGTCTTATTGTGCCATATTTGGACGAAACAGTGATGCTGAGAATTACTTAGAAACAATTAAACGCTTGAGTGATGATGTGAGCTTATCCAGTGAAATAAATAACGAGCTCTTAGATAAAGTTAAAAATAATGAGAACTCCGTTGATTCGCTAATAAAAATTACCAATGAGTTTTTTTTCAAAATTGTCAATGACCTGGAACAAAACAACAGACAAAATGATGTGGCAGTTATAAGTACCGGCGCTTACATTGAATGTCTTTACCTGTCAGCAAATCTTGTCAAAAAATATACTAATAATAATCTGATTATACTAAAAATTGCAGAACAAAAGCATGCATTCGGCAATCTGTTTAAGTATTCCCAAAAGTATATATCTTATCAGGATTTGACAAAATACTTTTCCTACATACAACAAATTAACGATGCTTTTGGAAAGTTCAGTGAACAGAAAGAAAATGTAAATGTGAAAGAAGATAAAAATCATCGCCTGCTTATTTCCGGCGGCAATATTACAGTTATTTCTGAAGCTGAATTTAAAGCTTTTAAAGAAAATATTACAAATATCAGAAACTCAATAACTAAATAAATAACGTTATGAAAAAGTTGATAATTATTTTTTTTGTAATAAGTATTTTTTCATCAATATTTTATAGTCAGGATTGTAATGATCATAATTATTATAAATGGACAAGCTGTAACAAAACACTTAAAAGAAGTTATAAGATATATATGCAGCCAAAACGTACAAATATTGATTTAAATGATACTCTTACATACAATATTGTTTTTAATTCTAATAGCGATTATATTATTTCCTTTTGCGCTGATCAGATTTATTATCCTATAAATATAAAATTATTCCAACCTGAATCGAAAAAAGAATTATATGATAATGCCACAGATGATTATTGCACTTCAATTGGAGTAGGATTTTATAATACACAAAATGTAATTTTGGAAGTAACCTTTCTCGCAGATAGATTAGGTAATTCCAGGAAAGAAAGAAACGAAAATGTTTGTGTTGGAATGATTTTGCAATGGAAAAAAATATTTAAGAATATGTAAAATTGAAATTAAAAATTAATTATATGAAGACATTAAATTTAATAATTTTTTTTCTGCTGTCGGTGTTTATTTCATCAACAGCGTATAGTCAGGAATGTAGAAATTTTTTTAATTCAAATACCTTTAAAAAGATTATTCCAAAAGACTTCAAGGATTACGGACAGGCAATAAATAAATCTGTTGAAATTAACGAAACGAACAATTTCGAGATAGTATTTAATGGCAATGAAGAATATCTAATGATTATTGCAGCGGAGCCTGGTTATGGGCCGGCTCGATTTTCGCATTTTAACTCCAGATAATAAAATGGTGCTTTTTGATAATGAAACAAAGAAATTTAATGAGTCAGCTAATTTTTATATGCAAAAAACGCAATCGTTATCTGTTGAAGTAACAGTAATGAATACTAATGAGAAAAATGCACCTTCAAAAGTTAAATTAGTGTGTTTGGGAATAAAAATTAATAACAGACATTATACTGAATAAAGGGTTAAAACCAGACTATATGTATGAATAAATATAAAATCATATTTTTTTTTATAGGTTTTTTATCAGCTTCTGGTCAAAGCCAGGTGTGTAATGACTATAATAATTATTCCCAATTTGTAAATTGCAGAAAATGTATTAATAGTTATTATAAGATTTACATGAAACCTAAGCATACATTAGTTGCAATAGATGATACACTTAAATACAATGTAGTGTTTCAGGGGAACAGAGATTATATTATATCATTTTGTGCCGATCAAATGTTTTATCCATTAAATATCAGGTTGTCTGAGCCAGAAACAAGGAAAAAATTATATGATAATGCATCAGGTGATTATAAAGAATCAATTAAAGTTGGGATTAATAATACTCAAAACATACTTATAGAAGTGATATTTTTAGCCGATCAAGTCAGTAAAGACAAGACAATCAAAAGGAATGCATGTGTTAGTATTATATTGCAATGGAGAAAATTAAAAAAAAATAGAATAAATGATATTGGTTATGATTTAGATTAATGAAAAGAAAAATAAAAATACTCCACCTTGAAGACTCCTTAAATGATTCTGAACTTATACGCTCTTTGATTGACAAAGGAGAAATAGGAAATGAGTATTTTTTGGCCGATAACGAAAAAGATTTTATTGACCTTCTTAAAACTGAAAATATTGACATAATATTATCTGATTATAACTTGCCCGATTATAATGGCCACGAAGCATTAAAAGTTGCCAGGGAAAAATATCCTTATATACCATTCATATTCGTTTCAGGAACAATTGGTGAAGATGCTGCGATTAATGCAATGTTAAATGGGGCTACAGATTACGTGTTAAAAAATAAACTTGAACGATTGGTACCTGCAATAAAAAGGGCACAGCACGAACAAGAACTTGAGATTACCCGAAAACAGGCTGAAACAGCATTGCGTGAAAGTGAAAGAAAGTATAGAGAGTTAGTAAACGAAGTGAACGATGGATATTTTATGACAGATAACTATGGAATAATAACGTTTGCCAATTCTTCTATGGCTAAAATATTTGGGTTAAGTAACTCTGAAGAATTGACTGGACATGCTCTATCGGAATTTAATAAAACCAGCAACGTACATCATACTTTCAAAAATATAATTAATAATAAAATGAAAGTAGAGGGCCTGGAAATGGAGTTGTTGCGCATCGATTGCAATTCTGTTCATATTGAAATAAAAGTAGTGCCAGTAATACAAAATAAAGAGATAACCGGTATGCAGGGTATAATTCACGATATTTCGGAACGTAAGCTGGCGGAGATAAACCTTAAGAAAAAAAATGAAGTTATTGAGGCCCAAAATGCACAATATATTCAGATCAATATCGAACTAGCCTATCAAAATGAAGAGAAAGAAAAACGTGCAGCAGAATTATTCGTTGCAAACAAAGAGCTTGCCTTTCAAACCGAAGAAAAAGAAAAACGGGCTGCAGAGTTAATAATAGCAAATATAAAAAAGGCAGAAGAAGAAAAATATAAGCGCCTGATTGAAGAAAAAAATATTGTTATTACTGATAGTATAAATTATGCTAAACGTATTCAGCAGGCTAAATTGCCAAGGAAAGAAGAAATTTATAGAGCCCTTCCTGAAAGTTTTGTCCTTTTTAAACCTAAAGATATAGTAAGTGGTGACTTTTATTTTTTTTACAAAAGCATCCAATCTGTTATCATTGTTGCAGCCGATTGCACAGGACATGGAGTTCCAGGTGCATTTATGAGCATGATTGGTTCTGAAAAATTAATGGAAGCTGTTAAAAAAAGTACCGGCACTTCAGAAATTTTAAAACATTTAAATAATGGGATTAAAAAATCTTTGCACCAATCGGAAAGCTACGAATCAACCAAAGATGGAATGGACATTGCTATTTGTTCTATTGATTTAAATAATAGGGTTATAAATTATGCTGGTGCAAATATTCCTTTTTGGCTCATCAGGAATGGAATAAAAGATGTTGAAGAAATAAAAGGAACTAAGGATGCAATTGGCGGCTGGACACAAGACAACAAGAACTTCGAAAGTCATGAATTAAAGTTACAAAAAGGAGATACTTTTTATATTTCTTCTGATGGATATGCTGACCAGTTTGGCGGAGAAAAAGGAAAAAAATTAATGAAGAAAAATTTTAAAGAAATCCTATTAGAAATCCAAAATAAGTCAATGCAGGAGCAGGAAATACACTTAGACAACTTTGTTGAAAATTGGAAAGCAGGAACAGAACAAGTAGACGATATCCTGGTAATTGGTGTTCGACTATAATGTATATTAATAACTATAAAATAATGAAAACCATAACAAAAATTTCCGACCATGATATTGAAGAAATTGTAACATTTCTCAACACGCTATTAGCTGATGAATATGCACTTTATACCAAAACAAGAAATGCACATTGGAATATTAATGGGCCAAAGTTCAATGAACTTCATAATTTTTTTGAAACCAGTATTTATCGTTAGATGTAATAATTGATGATATTGCTGAACGTGTCCGTTCACTTGGACATTTTGCTTTGGGTTCCCTTAAAATTTTTTTGAGTGTCACACATATAGGAGAAGAAAATCATGACTTTAGTAATCCAAAGCAAATTATTCAATCATTGGCAAGTGACCACGAAACTATTATTAGCATTATTCTTGTTAATATCAATCTTATTTCGGACAATTACAAAGACCCTGATATAACTGATTTTGTGACTGGTTTAATGCAACAACATGGGAAAATGGCTTCAATGCTTAGGACATTCTTATCGAAACTTAATACTTATAACTAATAGTCTTGGACGATTTTGAAATTAAAATAGCTCATCGGTAATCACTTCACACAGTTATTTATACTATAATACGAAAACAATGAATTTGAAAATTGCATTTTTAATAATTATCATTTTAGAGATTACACGATGTAATATTATTAAGCATGATAAATCATCTATGCCTTCCAATAAAAATAAAATAGAGAATAGCAAATCATTAATACCTGTTGTTGAAGATAAAATACTTTTTCATGCCCGGTTTTCAAATATCGATTCAAACCAGGTTGCGCACTATGTATGTGAAGAATTTGTTTCAAATGCCTTAAATAATTATACTATTGCAAAAATGACTAAAGAATTTTTGTCTTCTTTAGTCTGTACAAAAAAATCTGTCTTTAATAGACACGATCCTGCTGTTATCGATACTATTTATACATTTTCAAATGCTGAAAATAATATTCAATTATATAGGGCAAAGCAAAATGATTTCATTTTTACTTTTGATGTAACTGACCCAATTTTTATACTAATCGGGAATGTTAAACCAGGCATTACAAAAGATTTCTTTATACGAAAGTTTCAAATTAATGAAGCTATAAATAATATAGTACAAGTTGTTAATTCAGAAGGCTCCATGCGGTTTATGTTTTATTTCGAAAACAATATTTTAAAACGAATAGATAGTTATTTATATCTTGATTAATTCAATTGAAAATTATTTTAGCGGCAAATGTCAAATGAAAACTTTTAAATTATTAATAATTCTACTTTCACTCCTGACTATTTTTGCTTGTAAGCAACAACAAAGTAAAAAGGCTGAGAACAAACCTTCTGCTATTATAAAACAGACAACTGAAAAAAATATTGATAAATCTGATTTAAAAACAGATGTCAGGAAAGCTGATAATCCTCTTGAACACGCCATTATTAAAAAAGTCGATATTTCCGAACAATTGAAATTAAAGCAATGTGAAAGTTTAATAAAAGAGATTTTGACAACCTCTCCGCGATATAGAGAGCTGACAAAAGGGCTTGACAAAGCAGTTGTAAAAAATGGAGGTCAGTTTTTTGGAGTTAGTCTGGAAGGAAGTCCAAATCCCGGAATAGATATGGCATGGAGCTATTCTAAAACTTATGATTTTACGGTTTATGAAATGTATTCCGACAGGCAATTAAATACTGCCCGCTTTACTTTCGATCCGGGAAAAAGAGAGCTTTATGAATATGATGCTTTACACGACCAGTTAAAACAGATAGATTTTGATAAAAAATTATTATTAAAATATGATACTATATGTAAATAGCAAAAAGAATATCAGAATATCTGAATGACTGAATATTAGAGCATCACCAAATTATCACGTTAACAAATTTTACTTAAAAATAACGAAAATGAAAACAAAAGAAATGAACAAAGTATTGATTGCACTGGATTATGATCCAAGTGCACAAAAAGTAGCAGAATTAGGTTTTTCAATGGCCAAAGCTATGAATGCCGAAGTTATTTTGCTGCATGTTATTGCAGAAGCGGCTTATTATTCTACACTTGAATATTCCCCGATAGTCGGGTTTGCTGGTTATATGGATGTTGGCCCTTTGCAATTGGAAAGCATGGAAGGGCTCAAAAAAGCGTCTCAATTTTTTCTAAATAAAATAAAACACCACCTAGGCGATGAAACCATTCAAATTCAGGTAGCAGAGGGCGAATTTGCTGATTCAATATTAGAGGCAGCGAAAGTATTACATGCAGATATTATTGTCATGGGCTCTCACAGCAGAAGATGGTTAGAAGAAGTGTTATTGGGAAGTGTAACTGAAAAAGTTTTGCATCACACAACCATTCCACTATTTATAATTCCGACTAAAAAACACAATTAATGTCATATCAATAATTACTAGTGTTATGTTAAGTTTAATCAGGCGTAAAGACCTCACCCTAAATCCCTCTCCAATAGAGAGGGACTTGCCCCTTCTCCTATTGGAGAAGGGGTTGGGGATGAGGTGAAATTAAGTCAATTTACAATTAACATAACACTAGACTTAATTTTAGGCTGTCTAAAATGACCTTTGTGGCATTTTATGA